>PBIV01000009.1 GCA_002720935.1 Rickettsiales bacterium
GCGGATGATGTTCCGATCGTTGTTGATGCGACCCGCACTGTTGATGAGACAGGTGGTCTTGATACAGTCTCTGGTCAGTTAAACATTGATTATGGTGCTGATGGCGCTGGTGCAAGTGTGTCTGGTAATGGTCAAGTTAACATTGGTAATATCACATCAAACGGTCAACCAGTAACCGTTACGTATAATAATGGTTTATACACAGGATCAGCTGGTGGTTCGCCAGTATTTGTTATGAGAATTAACCCTGATGGGACTTATAACTTTGTTCAGCGTGAGCCGCTTGATCATCCAAATACAAATAACCCTAACGATAGCATTCCGTTACGCTTTGGCTTTACAGCCACAGATGGTGACGGCGATAGCACAGATGGTACAATACGTATCAATGTTCTTGACGATGGCCCGACAATCTTGCCAAGTACAGCAATTGTGGATGAAAGCGATGCATCGCAAATTGTTAATGGTACTGTGAATTATCAATATGGCGAAGATGGTGCTGGTTCAATTCAAGTTGGTGTAAATGGTCAACCTGATTTTGCGGCCTCTACATCTTTGACATCAGGTGGTGTTGCCGTAGCTGTAACAGTAGAAGGTGGTGTTTATATCGGACGTGCCAATGGAGCTGAGGTCTTCCGTTTAACCGTTAATAATAACGGTACATACCGCTATACTCAGAGCCAAGCTCTAGATCATCCTAATTCTAATGATGTGAATGATAATATTAGATTAGATTTTGGTATTTCGATTACAGATGGCGATGGAGATACGGATCAAAGCACAATTACAATTAATGTTCTTGATGATGGTCCAGTTGCAGCCAATGATATTGACACAACAACTGATAATCAAGTGGCGACTGGTAATGTTATTACAGGTGCTGGTATTACGAATGCTGGTATTGATAGCTTTGGTGGTGATGGTGCAGGGCGCTTATCAGCAATTGATGGTCAAGGTATTCCAAATGGTGGCCGTACAGTTGCGGGGACTTATGGTACATTGGTAATTCAGCGTGATGGATCATACACATATCAGCCAACAAATAATCCAGGCTTAGATGGTGTTAAATCAGATACATTTACCTATACGTTGATGGATCGTGATGGAGATACAACGACAGCGACATTAACTATCCAAACAAACTTTGGTGCTGATGATAATCCAATTATTCACAATGTGAACCGTACAGTTGATGAAACTGGTGGATTGGATACAGTGACGGGTACATTCAACATTGATTATGGCGATGACGGAGCTGGTTCATCTGTAACGGGTACAGGTCAATCTAGTATTGGTAACATTACCTCTAACGGAAATGCCGTGAGCGTTAATTATAATAATGGTGTTTATACTGGTGTTGCTGGTGGACAAGAAGTGTTCCGTTTAGTGATTACGCAAGACGGCACATATACGTTTACACAATTGCAAGCCCTTGATCATCCAAACACAAATGTTGTTAATGATGCGCTTGTCTTGAACTTTGGATTCAGAGCGACAGATGGCGACGGCGATAGTGGTGTTGGTAATATCAGAATTGAGGTTCGTGATGATGAGCCAATTGCTAGACATGATTTTGATACGACAACTGATGCACAAGCCGCAACAGGGAATGTTATCACAGGCGCTGGTATCACAAATCCTGGTGTTGATAGCTTTGGTGAAGATGGCGCTGGTCGACTATCTATGGTTGAAGGACAATCTGTTCCAGCTGGTGGTTTGGTTGTTGCTGGCACATACGGTACATTAACAATTAACCAAGATGGGTCTTACTCTTATCAGCCAATTAACAACCCATCTCTTGATGGTGTTTTAAGAGATAGGTTCTCTTACACCATTATTGATAGAGATGGCGATAGATCAACGGCTATTTTAACAATTGATACTAACTTTGGCCAAGATGATGTGCCTATTGTTAGAGACGTTTCTAACGCAGTTGATGAAACTGGTGGTTTGGATACAATCAATGGATCGTTAGATGTTGATTATCTAACAGATGGCAATGGTGGTTATACGTCTGGTAATGGTACGTTTAACGTTATTGGTGGCAGCTCAGATCTATATTCAGGCGGAAACCGCGTCAATGTATCTTATAGTAACAATGTTTACACAGGTACAGTGAACGGGCAGGAAGTCTTTAAACTGACTGTTAATGCGAATGGCACATACCGATTTGTTCAATCATTACCATTAGACCATCCAAATAGCAGTAATCCAAATGATGCAATTACGCTTCGTTTTGGGTATCAAGCGACAGATGGCGATGGCGATTCAAACAGAGCGAATATCACGATTGAAATCCGTGATGACGGTCCAATTGCACGCAATGATGTTGACACAACAACAGATAACCAGGCCGCAACAGGTAATGTTATTACTGGTGTTGGTATTGCAAATGCTGGTATCGATAGCTATGGTCAAGATGGTGCAGGACGCTTATCACATATTGATGGTCAAGGTATTCCAAATGGTGGTCGCACGGTTGCGGGTACTTATGGTACATTGGTTATTCAGCGTGATGGGTCATACACGTATCAGCCTGTTAATAACCCGAGCTTGGATGGTGTTAAGTCAGATGTATTTACGTACACATTGATGGATCGTGATGGCGATACAACAACGGCGACATTAACCATTAATACAAACTTTGGTGCTGATGATGTCCCAGTTGTTCAAGATGCGTTATGTACCGTTGATGAAACTGGTGGTTTTGACAGTGTTGCTGGTCAAGTCAATGTTGACTTTGGTTCAGATGCAGCTGGTGCAACAATCACAGGGAGTGGTTCGCACAATGTTAGCGGGATCACATCAAATGGCCAGAATGTAAGCGTGTCATATAATAATGGCATTTACACAGGGACTGCTGGTGGTCAAACCGTATTTAGATTAACGATCAATAATGATGGCTCGTTTAGCTTTAGACAGTTTAGAGAGCTTGATCATCCAAACTCGAATAATCCGGATGACAATATCCAACTTGCCTTTGGTGTGAGAGCAACTGATGGCGACGGCGATAGTGCAAATGGTACAATCCGTATTAATGTTCGTGATGATGGGCCAGAAGCTGGAAACAGCAGTATTAACCTTGATGAAGACACAGATATTGGAACAATTTTCTCTGGTAACTTATTTAGAGATTATGGTGCCGATGATGTTGGTGGAGAGGTCTTTGCCGGTGGCTTTAGTGGTCAATCTGTCTTCTCATTTGATGGCACAACAAGCTTAACTGTAAATGGCCAAGCCGTAACAGTTGGTATGGAAGGCGGACAATATGTTGGTCGTCTTGGAGACAACAGTGAGGTCTTTAGACTTCAGGTTGGCAATGACGGTCAGTATACATTTACGCAAAGCCAAGCGCTTGACCATCCAAATCCAGACCAGCCGAATGAAGCGATTACACTTCGTTTTGGTTACACGGTTGAAGATGGGGACGGCGATAAAGATATTGGTCAGTTCTCTGTCATTATTCGTGATAATGATGATGGCGATGACGGCGGTGTTGGTGAGCATATTATCGGTACACCAGATTCTGATATCTTAATTGGAACAGATTATGATGATATTATTGATGGTAATGGCTGTGATGACATTATGGTTGGTAATGATGGTGCTGATACATTCGTTATTGCGGATGTTGGGGTTAATAACCATGATATTATCTCTGATTATGATTTCAGTGAAGGCGACGTGCTTGATCTATCAGACTTGATTGATGCAAATACCTATAATGGTAATATTGCGGATTACTTAAGCTTCGATTCAGGTGAGAGCATGCTTTATGTAGATGTTGATGGTACAAACTCATCGCATCCATCATATGAAGCGGTTCTACTTGGTGGTGGCAGTGATACAATTGCTGTTAAGATTGGGGATCAAGTTATCAATGTAGACTTAGATACAATCTAGAGTTTTTAAATTAAATTTATTTTTTGAAGCTGGGGTTTTTATAAATCCCAGCTTTATTTATTTGAATTGCTGTTGTATATTGTTTTTGTTGAAAAAAATCTTTTATATTTCAGTTTTTTATAGTACAAAGCCATTACGCAAAATTTTAAGGGGAATAGATAATATGTTCGGTAGCACAATTTTGGATAAATGTTTTAAAGGCTTTGGCTTTAAGAAAATTTTATTTGGCGCTTCAATTATTGCTGGTATGTCAATGAGTTTGGCACCACAAGCACAAGCGACAAGTTTAGAAGAAGCGATTCGCTTATCATTAGAACATAACCCAAGAGTTAGCATCGTTGCCCGTAATAAAGAGGCTGTTGTCGAAGAATTAAGACAGGCTCGCGGCTTATATTTACCAACTGTTGATATGACTTCAGGTGTTGGTTTTGAGCAAACAAGCACACCGACGATTCGTTCTGGTAACAATGATGATCAAGAAGATTTAGTTGCTTTGGATGCAAGCTTATCTGTTTCACAACGTTTATTTGACGGATTCGAGAGATCGAGCCGAGTAGACCGCCAAATGGCTCGTATTCAATCTGCTGCGAACCGTGTTTATGAGAACTCTGAAGTTTTGGCATTGGATGTTATTGGCTCTTACCTAGAAGTTATCCGCCAAAGAGAGCTTTTGGCTTTGTCTCGTGAAAACGTTGCATTCCACGTTCAAACGCTTGAGGCGCTGGTTAAAAGATTGCGTGCTGGTGTTGGTAGCCGTGCAGACGTTGTCCAAACACAGGCCCGTTTAGCGCGCGCAAGAGCGACCTATGTTGACACAAATAACGATTTAGCGGATGCAGAAGCTGAATATACACGTTTGGTTGGTCAATTCCCTGGCGATTTGGTGCTCCCAGAAGTGCCACAAAACACGCTTCCAACAACAATGGAAGAGTTGGTTCGTTTGGCTTCAACAAACAACCCAACTGTAAAAGTTAGAGAAGCTGATGCAAAAGTTGCAAATTTAGATGTTGATGTTGCAGAAGCTGTTTTCTACCCACAAATTTCATTACAAGGTACAACATCTTATGATGAAGATGCCGATGGTGTGAATAGTTATACATACCAAAATGCTTTGGGTCTTCGTATGAACTGGAACTTGTTTAACGGTGGTACAGATGTTGCGACTAGACAAGAATTATTGATGAGAGAAGAGCAAGCAAAAGGCGAGCGTTTTGATGCTGTTTTAGAAGCTGAAGAAGAGGCGCGTCGTTCATGGTTTGCATGGTTGGCATCTCAACAAAGATTACAAGAGTTAAGCTCTTCTGTGGTCTTTAACCAAGAAACAAGACTTGCGTATGAACGTCAATTCCAAGTTGGTCAAAGAACACTTCTTGACGTACTTGATGCTGAGAATGAGCTTTTCACATCTCGTGGTCAGTTAATTTCTGCTGATATTAATCAGATGAGAGCGTCATACAGAATGCTTGCAAATGTTGGTGAGTTGTTGAAAACTCTTAACATTTCTGCTCCACTTCAGGTTGATGGAAGTGCGGAAAGCTTTGGCGAAAGCATCGGTTTCAGAAATTAATTTATTAATTTTCCTATTTTTTTAGAGACAAATGGCAAAAACTTTGTCATAATAATAAGTAGAGGAGTTGACAAGGCTCCTCGGGCTTCCTTACTGTGGCCTGGGTGCTGGTTTATGCCAGCATCCCGGTCCTTATTATTTTTGGGCGTATCTTTTTTGCCCTAATTCATAAAATTTCTTTGGATTTTTACTTTTTCTTTCTTTGTTCTGTGTATAAATAGGGCTATTCTATTAGTCGTATTTTAATATGCACACAGTGTTTTATTTTTCATTTAAGGTCAAAATTCATGTCTTCGGAAAAAAATAAAAAAATCATCTCTAATGATCAGGACAAAATTGGGGAAAAAGCATCTAGCCACGAGAAGAAGAGCTGGCGTTTAAGATTCTTTGCTCTCGCTGTGATCATTCTCATTACATTTGTGACTGTTACAGCAGCATCTTATTTTATTTCTGGAGAAGAGAAAAAGTTAGAAGTTCAATTAAAGCAAAGAATTGAAATTCTTGTTTTGGAGCGCGGCGAAATTTTCTCAACATGGTTGGCTGGTATTGCTAACCAATCTCGTCCAATTACTGGCAGTGAAGTTTTTAGACTTTTCGCTATGGAAGTTGATAAGGCTGATGGTGATGTCACAACCGTCTTGGATGCATCTGATGAAGAAGAGGTGAGCACCGAAGATGAGATGTCTTATGAGCGTATTACATTTAAGGATCAATTGCCTTACATGATTAATGCGTTAACAGACCTTGTTCAAGATACGGATTACAAGGCGGCTTATTTGGTTGACCGCTCTGGTAATAGCTTTTTAGCAAATATCGATGCCAAGCCATTGCTTCGTGAACAAAAGCTTGTTGCGATGCGCCTTTTTGAAACAGCGCAAGTCGAGTATTCTGGCATGAGAGCCTCTGACGATGGTTTAGAGTTTGACATTTATGTCCCTGTTGTACCAGCAGATTACACAGAAAGCGTTAATCGTATTTCGGGTGTTTTCATTTTTACAGTTGATGTTGGCGATCGTTTAAAGATTTTACTGCAACCAAATCCGATTACAGGTCTTCAAGGGAATTACTCGCTTTATCAAACAACACCAGATGTTGGTGTTGAAGAAATTAGACCAGTTGGCGGCGATGCAATTTTTAAAAGCAATCTTCCTGCCTCTGTTTTTAATGATAATATTTTACCATTTTCTGAGCGCCAATCTTTGGGCGGTATGGAAGAGGTTTATTCATTTGGTGTTTCAATTAAGAAAAGCCCATTTTATTTGGTATGGCAAAGCCCTGTGACAGATGTAAGATCACAATTGGATAAATTGATTTTGAACACATATTTAATTTCATTGTTCTTTATCTTCTCATTTGTAATGGCATTTGGTGCTTTCTGGTGGCGTTCTAATAGTGAGCATAATCGCTCATTAGCGGATCAATATGCAAGGTTTGCAGGCCGTATTCATCGCCAAAAACTATTGCTTGATACAATTAATAATACAATTAAAGAACTTATCTCTCTTAAAAGCCTTCAAGGAAAATATACTTACGTGAACCCAGCGTTTGCAGAAGCAGTAGGCCAACCTCTTGATGATATTGTTGGTCGTGATGCAGCCTCTGTCTTGGGTCATGGTACGGCTGAACGTATGGAGCGTTTGGATGAAATGGCTTTAAATTCACAAGAGCCGGTTGTAACGATTGATGAAGTTTATTTACAAGGCATTAAAAAACACCTTCAAATTTCTAAAGTTCCTGTGACAACAGAAGATGAGAAAAGCATTGTTACTGTTGCGCGCGATATTACAGACTTGGTTGAAGAACAAGAACGCCGTGAGCGATCAATCAAACAAACAGTGTCAGCTCTCGTCAGAGCGGTTGAGATTAGAGACCCTCACTTGGCAGGGCACTCAAAGCGTGTTGCTGAATTCGGTGCTATTGTTGCGCATGATTTATCAACGGATCAAAAATTAAAAAGAACGGTTGAAATCGCGGCGAACTTATCACAAATCGGTCGTCTGGAAATTGATGCAGACCTTTTAACAGCCGATAGACGTCTTTCTGATGAAGAGATCAAGGTTATTCAAGGGCACGTTATGAATGCCGAGAAAATTGTCAGTGAGATTGAATTTGATGTTCCTGTCGCTAAAGCAATTGGGCATATGTATGAAAGACTTGATGGTTCTGGCTATCCAAGGGGCTTAAAAGGCGATGATATTTCTCTTGAAGGGCGTATCTTGGGTGTGTGTGATTATTTTTGTGCACGTATTGAGCCTAGATCATATAGATCGGCGATTTTGCCAAAGGATGCTATTCATTTCCTTGAGCAGAACCCATCGAAATATGATCCTAAAGTGGTTGCAGCCTTAAAGAAAATCGTTCAATCAACCATTGGCGAAAAGATTATTGCGTCTGTTGATAGAGCAAAAGAAGCTTAATTACATTAAAAACTTGAATTCATAGAGAAAAAAGGCTATTTCTCAACTGATAATATTTTTAAAGGGGATACGAATCATCATGCTTAAAAAGAATGCGTTGAAAACACTTTTAATTGCGTCATTGGCAACAGCTGCTTCAGCATTGTCTACACCTGCAAATGCAGAAGGACCATTTGAAGGGATTTATGATTATAGATCAAGTTTCGATATGGAGCCTGCTGGAACTGTTTTCAGTAGAACACTTTATGATGGTTACTCTTCTTTATCTCTTGATTTAAGAGGGATTGGTAACTCTGATGATACAGAACTTTTCAACCATAAAGCTTTATTAGCTGGTAAAGGGTCTCCAGTTCAACCCGATGCGATTGCGGATAGAGAATTATTCCCAGATGAGCGTGTAATGTTCCAAGAAGCACGTTTTAGATTATTTGATGCTTATCATGCTGGTGCTCGTGAATTTGCGCCTGGTTTATCTGCAACAGCGCAAGTTAGTTTTGATTGCTGGATTGAAGCTGTTGAGGATCAGGTTCCATCAAGGGCGGATCTTTGCCGTGATAAGTTTTATGAAGCTTTATCTCAAGCGGAAGCTGTTTCAACGAAGCAGATTGTAAGTATTACAATTTCTCCACCATTGAGAGCAATTAACATTCCACCTGAGCCAGCGCCAGCACCAGTTGTTATGCCTGAGCCAGAGCCAGAAATCGAAGTGATTCCACAAGCGGTCTTAGATCAATATCTAACGGTTCCATTTGAGTTTGATAAAACGACTTTTGCCGCAGGCGGAGAAGGTAATTTAAGAAAAGCTCTTAATGCGCTTAATGAATACCAATCTTTAGATGTTCACTTGATTGCTCACGCTGACCGTTCGGGTAGTGCTGAATATAACCAAGCTTTATCTAAAAGACGTGCAGATGCTGTTTTAACACGCTTGATGCAGGCTGGTATTGACGAAAATAGAATTAAGATTGTCGAAGCTGTTGGTGAAAGCCAACCACTTGTTCCAACTGAAGATGGTGTTCGTTTACAAGAAAACCGTGTTGTTGAATTAGATCTTCGTCAAGAAATCGAAGTGCCTGCGAGCCGTAGAACAATGGATGTTGAAATTCCAGAAGTTGATGCGGACACACCAATTAGCACCGATAACTAAGATTAGCCCTAAACAA
Source organism: Rickettsiales bacterium (assembly GCA_002720935.1). GTDB lineage: Bacteria > Pseudomonadota > Alphaproteobacteria > Micavibrionales. The sequence continues at coordinate 9,051 of PBIV01000009.1, forward strand.
TGGAACTAACATTTAATAAAAGAGCTGTTTTTTTATTAGCGATTTTATTTCTATGTTCAAATCTAGTTGCTTGTGAATCAATAGATAAGGCGCTTTATTCGGCTACCGATAGTGTGACATCTGTTGACCGTGTAACGGGCGAGCGTTCCCTTAACATCTATAGTCGTGCTGAACAAATCCAAAAAAGTAATGCTATGACCAATCAGATGGTTCAGCAGCAATATCTGGATCAAGGTAAGAAAATCAACTCAGAGCTTGATATGAAGGCTTATAAGCGCCTTCAACGCATATTCGAGCCTATTCATCAGGTTTCTCATTTAAGAGATGAGAAATGGAGTGTGATTTTACTTCCCGAAGATAGCTTTAATGCCTTTGTAATGGGCGGGACTTACGTTCTTGTTAATAAAGGTCTTATGGATGAGGTTAAAAGTGATGATGAGCTTGCTTATATCCTAGGGCATGAGATTGCTCACGTTGCTGCCAATCATGTTTATGAAGGGCAAAGTTATAATATGGGCGCGTTACTAGCGGGTAGTAAATCAGTAAAACGCTCGAGCTTTCAGGCTGCATACACACATGAAAATGAAGAGGAAGCCGACCTTGTGGGCTTACTTTATTCAACATTAGCTGGTTATGATCCGATGGCATCAAAAGAATCTTGGGTACGTATGGGCTCAATGCATGGTCAAAATGCCGCTAATTATTCAACACATCCCATTGCAAAAGAGCGTGCTGAAACAAATGAAAAGCTAGCAACGCTATACAAAGAATATTATAAGCCCGGCATTATCAATCCAAATTATAAAGAGATTTTAAAGAACAACACTGTCTTTAGTGATGGTGGTGTCACAACAAGAAAGCCAGGCGAAGGCGGCGGTGTAGAAGCGCTATTAGGAACGGCTCTTTCTGTCTTTTCGGATCGCTCGCAAACAAAAGCAGAAGAACAGCGTCAAGCCCAAAGAATTGCATTTATCCAATCTATCCAAAGTCAATTAAGCGTGCGTAATATTCAAGCCTTAAATGATGGTCAATCTGTTTCTGTGCAAATGATTTATAATGGCAATACGTCTGTAAAAAACCTTGTTTTTAAGGGGCTTTATAATAAAGAATTAGAAGTTCTAACATTGGATAGAACAATTATGCCACGAGAGACGTTAAATCTAGTGTTCAAGTTTGAAGATGATGGATTCAACCCAAAAGATTTATCCCCATTTCGTATGGCTTTAGATTATGCTGAAGCGATATAACCTTTATTATTTTTTAAAATTAACAAAGAAAGAATTTTGATAAAGCCATGAAAGTCGGCCTTTTCATTGATCAAATCGAACGCCTTAATATTAATATTGATAGCTCTTGTCGATTAGCCGCAGAAGCTGAAAGGCGTGGTGCAAAAATTTATTATATGAATATCAATGATATTTATACCGAAGATGGAGAAGTTTTTGCTGATGTTAGTCAGATTGGCTTTGAAGCCGAAAAAGGTCTTAAAAACAGCTTTTATTACATTACTGAGCAAGAGGTTTTAAATCTGGCTGATTTAGACGTACTTCTTATTCGTAAAGATCCCCCAATTACACAAGCGCATTATGCTGCTCTTTATATTTTAGAGGCTTTGCGTGATAAAGTTTTCATGGTTAATGACCCTGTTGGCATTCGCAATGGGCACTCAAAACTACAGACTTTAAGGTTTCCACAGTTCTTACCGACACAGATGATTGCCGCCAATAAAAAACAAGTCCGCCGTTTTTTGGATAAGCATGAAGATATCATCATGAAACCGATCAATAGCATGGGCGGGCAGGGTGTTATTCGTTTAAAGAAAGGCGAGACAAATCTAAATTCTCTGATTGAGACAATGTTGCGTCTTTATGATGGTCAGTTAATGTTGCAAACTTATATTGAGGATGCGCATTTAGGTGAGAAAAGAATATTCCTCTTTAACGGCGAGCCTTATGCTGCAATTGTGAAAAAGCCAAAAGAAGGCGACTTTAGAGGCAATATTAGCGCAGGGGCAACATTGGAAGAAGCCAACCTAACTGCGCGCGAGAAAGAGATTTGCGAGACATTAAAGCCATATTTGTTAGAAAACCGATTGTTTTACGTGGGGCTAGATGTTTTGGGTGGCTACATCTTGGAGATTAATTCAATTAGCCCAGGGGCAATTAGCTGGGCCAATCAAATTTTGGATACGCCATTGGAAAAAACATTTTGGGATGTTCTAATTCCCCTAATAAAGTCTTAATTCATAAAAAACAGTGGTTTATTAAGGTTTCTTATTTAGCTATACTAACGGGATAAGAAATCTAAATTTAAAATCTAAACAAGACAAATATCTATTATGGTTGAATATCGAAAAATTAAAAAGCCAATGATTGGTGTGCTCTCTCATGTAAAACCGATGGGGAAATGGGATTCAAGTTATGCGCATCGTAAATATATTACCCCGCTTAATCGTTGTGATTTGTGCGCTTTGATTATCCCTTATCATGATGACCCAAGCTTTTATCGTGGTATTGCGGATCGTCTTGATGGTTTTTTATTAACAGGCGCCCATAGCAATGTTTTCCCGAGCCGATATGGTGGTAAGGAAGATGATAAATATGGCCCGTTTGATTCAAACCGTGACTTGGTATCTTTCACAATTATCGAAGAAGCCTTAAAGCAGCAAAAACCAATTCTTGGTATTTGTCGTGGGTTTCAGGATATGAACGTTTTCATGGGTGGGACATTGCATCAATATCTCCCCGATATTACAGATGTAAAGCACCATGTTATTACTTATGATGATATTCATGAGGTTTATAAAAACCGCCATGAAATTGATATCAAGGAAGATTCAAAGCTTTTTGAAATCATGGGCGAAAAACAAATCAATGTTAATTCCGTTCATAAGCAGGGTATTGATAAGTTGGGCTCAGGTTTAACAGCGAATGCCAAGGCCGAAGATGGCATTATTGAATGTATTACATTTGATGATCACAATAATTTTGCAATGGGCGTTCAATGGCACCCAGAATATGATTTTTCTTACGATAAATATTCAAAACGCGTTTTCCAATCATTCTCAGAAACAATTTATCAAACAATAGAATAGGCGTTATTAATGTCTCTTAAATTTGGCTATTTCACTGAAGAGTTAAAGCAAATCAGTATTAATAAACTCAGTGCTGTGCGCATCTATATAGAGGCGCAAAAGCGTGGTCACGAAACATTTTACTTTAATTCCAAAGACTTATTTTACAGTGAGGGAGAGCTCTTTGCCAGAGCGGCAAAGGTTGACTTCTTCCTTGGAACAGATGTAAGGCCACAATATGAGATCAGCGAAAAGAAACTGATGAAAGTTTCTGATTTGGATGTTTTCTTCATGCGAAAAGATCCGCCAGTTAATAATTTTTATGTCTCATTTACTTATATGCTGGAGAGTTTAGAGCAAACGGGAAAAACACTTTTTGTTAATAGCCCAAGAGGGATTAGAAACTCTCACTCAAAACTTTTAACGCTTAAATTCCCTGACTTTATTGCACCAACATTGATTTCTTCTAGTTTGGAAGAGATTATAAGCTTTATCGATAAGTATAAAAAATGTGTGATTAAACCGCTTGATGGGCGAGGTGGCCAAGGAATTTTGATCCTAGAAAGCGGCGACACAAATTTAAATTCTCTGATTGAGATGATGTTAACGGCCTATTCAAAGTCTGTTATGGTACAAAAATATTTACCAGAGGCTGCAAGTGAAGGGGATAAGCGCATCATCATGTTTGATGGAGAACCTGTGGGCGCAATTTTAAGAAAAGCGGCTGATGGCGATTTTAGATCGAACATCTCTGCTGGTGCTAGTTTTGTAAAATCTGAGCTGACTGACCGTGAAAAGGAAATGTGTGAGGCCTTAAAGCCATACCTTCTTGAAAATGGACTTTTCTTTGTTGGGCTTGATGTGATCGGCGGTTGCATTACTGAGATTAATGCGACAAGCCCAGGCATGTTGGCGCCAGCTAATATTGCTTACGGGATGAAGTTTGAAGAGCTGTTCTGGGATAAGCTTGAACAAAAACTAGGCTACACTAAGTAAATCTTAGGTTTTCCGTAGTTTTGTAATTTTTTTTCATTTATTTGTAATTTTTCTATTGCCACGTCGTGTACGTGTTGCTACGCTTTTCTTCCCCGTATAATAAAAATTATGAACAAAAAGAGGCTATGGACAATATGTTTTCTAAACAACAAATAAAAGAACAATGGTTTAAAACAAGGCAAGAGCATTTTGAAACAAAGGGCGAAATGCTAAAGCCAGATCTTCATTTAACGATGATTATTGCTGCATCATCACTATTTTTTCAAAGACAATGGAATGGCGATGAATATAACTGGCACCCAATAGAAGTCGGCATCATGAATACCCAATCGGGGCGAAAAAAACTTATCGGTTTCTTGCATGATGTCGTTGAAGATAGCGACTGGACACTCGATGATTTAAGGGAAGTTGGTTATGATGAGCGTATCGTTCAAGGGATTGAAGCTGTAACCAAGCTTGATGAGGGAAAAAACTATTTTGATTTTGTTGAGCGCTGTGGTCTTTCTGTTTTAAAAGAAGTGATTTATGAAGGTAAATCTTTTTGGGATCGCGGAAGCGTTTTAGATGGTATCGAGACAAAGATGAGTGATCTTGATCATAATTCACAAGGCGTTAGATCGCCTGGCTTTAAATCACAAAGACAGATTGATAAGGGAGATGCTTATAATGTTTCTTATTATTATCTTTTGGGAATTAAGAAATATATTACACAGCTTCGAAATGATGAAGCTGAAGCAATTATTGCTGGTAAAGCGCATCCAAGAGATTTTGTAAAAGATGATAACCACGTATACCCAGGCATGCCAATTGAAGATTTTATGCGCCGTGAACCATATTCAGGTAATCAGACACGCGTTAAAGAGTTATTGGGCACATTTTCATCAAGATTTAATGATGCGGGCGAGCCTTTGAGAAGTGTTGCTAAGAGACGTTTTGCTAAAATGGCATTATAGATATTCATGCTTTAATATTAGATAAGCCCGCAAATTTCGCGGGCTTTTTTATTTTAGAATAGTTTTTTAAGCTTTGAAAAAAAGCTTGATCTAGGCTTTCTAGATTTCGCTTTGGCTGTCTTTGTTTCGCCACGGTGCTTTCTATTTTGCATAACGACATTAAATTCGCCTAAAAACGTTCCTGAATTAATCATATTAAAATCTCTTTTCTAAAAATTAGTATATATAAAAATATAACCGAATAATTGTTTTATGTCAATAAAAACTGCTAGCTAGAAACACCAGATACAAAATCAACAACGAGCCTAGGGCCTTTGTCTGGAGATACAGGGGGAAGAGTGAAGACTTTCACGGTCATATCTTTACCAGTTGTATTGATAACCATGATTACTTCTTCAGGTGTTTGAGTAGAGCTATAGCCACTAACCAGATCAAATGATTTACTTTGCCAAGAGTCTGGGGCTAACCATTCTGCCTTTGCAAAGGCAACAAGGATATCATTGCCATCTTTTGCGATATCATAGTCAATATCACTGCCTTTTGTGAAATCGATAACCATTCTTGTTGCGCCATCAAAAACACCGAAACGAACGTCACTGACTTGGTTTGGATAGCCAAGACCTTTTAGTTTGTCTTTATTGTTCTCTTTTGTTTGAGGCTTTGTCTCTTTTTGTGTGTCTTCTTTTAATGTTTTTGTTTCTTTCTGTGTTGTTTCATTCTGGGCTTGGATATTTGTATTTGCAGGTGGTTTAAGTGGTGTTGGGAAGCCCATAGCATCACTATTATCCGTGTTTTGATTATTCTCAACCGCTTCTTCTATATCTGAAGCGCTGATATTTACATCGTTTTCATTTGTAGCTGGCAGGGTTGGAGAAGGGTTGGGCTGTGTTTCTTCTTCTTTTAGCTTTGCCATAGCCATTTTTTCTTCAACACTAGATGGGGTTACATCGCTTTGATTATCCTGATTGTTTGCAGTTGCTTGTGTTGTGTTCTCAATCACATCATCCAAATCGTCGGGTTCATTATTAGGAGGAGTGGCAATTTGATTTAATCGATCATTAGAAAGTGGGTTTTCGTCTTCTAATTCATCAACTTCGGCCAGTGGCACTGGGGCAGGGCGCACATTACCGTCGGTTAGTTTCGATAGTTCGATAATAAGTTCTTGAATATCACTTTCAATCGCGATTAGGTTTTGAATATTGGGCTCAACTTCACGGAAATCGGTTTCTAAAATATCAATTCTTTGCTCTAAATCCTTGATGCGGGCAACGGCTAGACTTTCTTTTTCATCATCATCAGCGCTAATGAAATCAAAAGGGGCTAACTCGCCATTTTTCTTCGTTTCACAAGAAGAGAGAAGCCCTATGCTCAAAAATAAGCATAAGGCGAGTATAATCTCTCGACTGTAAAACTTAGTTATTCTCATTTAGCGCTCAAAGGTAAATTCATCAAAGACTTTATTTTCATACTCATCGCGCCCTGTGTAGACAGCAACAAATCTATTGATAGAAGATGGGATTTTAAATTTAGCTGGGATACGAGCTTTTCTCGTGTCTTGCTCAGGAAATACATAAATATTATTTACGACCGCTAAAATGTTTTCTCTTCGTTCATCATTTGCATCATAAATGCGGATACTACCATAGGTACTGGCTTCACCTTTTCTTTTTAATACCATGTTAAATACATCTTCATTATCTGGGCCGTAATTGCTTTCTAAGTTACCTGAAATGAAGTTGGCATCAGCTTTTAAATCGCCATGTCTAATAACAATAGGAATACTAACCGACATATTTAAGAGAAGTTGCATGGCAGCAGTATCTTTATTTTGTCTGATATCGCCAACTTCGGATGTTCCTGCGAGTTGTTTAAAAATAACATGTGATCTATATTCGCCTTCTTCTAAACCAGAGGGTTTTCTATAAGCGATACGCACAGCCTGCTTTTGTCCTGGGCCTAAGATAACTTGTCTTGGGCTGTATCTTATAAGGTTTTGTGCTGGTTTTAGAGCGGCTTCTTGTTCAGGGGTCATTTTATCTCTGAAGATGTACTTTCCATTTTCGTCTGCAAATGTTTCAAACCATTCGATACGATATGTTTTTGTCTCGTCTGATCTGTTAATAACATAAACAACATCTGATCGTGTTCTTCCTTCAAAGATAACGCGAAAAGGGCTAATCATAAGATTTGCATTAACGTAAGATACTTCTGCCAAAATCAGCAGAAATGCAAATAAAAAGATGATATATTTCTTGTTCAATTTAAACCTCCGTTAGGATATTTTTTATTAATTATTTACGGTAACTAAAACCGATCCAGTGTATGTCCCTTGTGGATAGCCACTTCCATTTCCGGATGTTCTTAAAGTAGAACCAACAAGGAATGTTCCATCTCCATTAGAGTCCGTGACAAAAGAAGATGGAGAGATGGTCATATTGATAACATCAAAAAATTGTGGCCCTGAGCCATCATATAGCATAGTTGTATCAGGGATATTGATACTGTATGCAGTGCTTGCCTCTAAGCCAGTAATTGTAAAACGTGCAGGGACACCATCTTGAAAAACAGTTATGTAGGTTGGATTGGTTGTAATTGTGCCATTTGTAGCCACAGTCATAGAATAAGCGCCAGCATTACTATTAATTGTAACAAGACCATAATCAAAAGGTCTATTCTCAATTAGAGTTTGTGAAAAAGCGGAGGATACCATGAGAATGGTAAAAACAACGCTCAAATATAAAAAATTAAATATAATCATACCTCTTAGCATATATGATTCATATAGTAATAAAAGTCTGAAAGTAAATAAAAAGGCCTCTAAAAAGAGGCCTTTTCACGGAATAGTTTCCTGCTATAAACTTAGTATGTAACTGTTACGTCATATGTTCCAGTATAAGTACCTTCTTCATACGCTGCAGCGCCAGCAACTGTTGATAATGTTGCACCCACGTAGAATACCGCGTCACCAGAACCATCAAGTAATTGCTCACCAGCGTCACCATCATCAATGAACGTACCTACAGAGAATGTCGGGTTCGTACCTGAACATGGTCCACATGTTAGAGTAGATGGTACAGTTGGAAGTTCGATTTGAACCGTTTCATCGGCTAAACCACCAGTAATTGTAAATGTTGCACGGTCACCAGCTGTAACTTCAACGATGAAATCGTCAGTAGCACCGCCTACGTTGTTAACTGTAGTATCGTTAGCGCCTTCTGGTCCAATTACGTATGTTGCAACCGCACCACCGCCGCCTCCACGGCGACCAGCATAGACTTCGCCAAGGTCCATAGCTGTAGTTTGTACGAAAGAAACAGCAGCAGCTTGGTCGATTGTTAAGTTACCTGTTACGGTTGTTTGTGCATTAGCAGCACCGACTGATGCCGTTAACAATGCAGCAGCTCCAATAGCCGCCAAAGATGTTTTATTAAAGAGTTTCATAGCTTCCTCACTTTCACTCAATATTTTTTGTTTAAAGGTTTTGAGAGGTAATCCCCCAAAAATTGACAAGGTCGATATAACCATTATGGCAGGAAATGTCTTAAAGAATTGTTAAGACTAAAATAAAAGTATCATAGCCTGTGGATAAGTACAACAAAAAAATAACACGTTGTATATTAAGGATTTTATTGGTATTTTATAAAGAGTTGTAACAACTTATCCACAAATATATCATAAAAATGTTCCTAAGAAATGAAAAAAAAATGACTGATTCGTTGGGGTTTTATACTTCTGGAAGTATAAAAAAGTCGCTTTTTTGTTCTGTTTTTTTAGCGAGTTTTTTATTATCAACAACTGCTTTTTCTCAGTTGGATGATAGCGAAAGGCGGTTTTTAGCAGATCGATTTTTAGGGTTGTTGGGGCCAAAGTTAGAAGAAATTGAGAGAGCTAAGGCAGAAAAATTTCATGAGGCTAATCCTTTTGCTAGAATTGTAGATAGTGAAGAGCTTATATTCTCATTAACTAAAGGCAGTCTTATTTTTGATAACCCAGTTTCTATTATTAAAGATGGCGATAATATATATATGTCCTTTACGGATTTAGTTATCGCGATGAATTTCCCAATTGATATCGATTATAATACTAAGACGGCGTCAGGCTGGTTTATTCGTGAAAGTCAGAACTTTTCTTTAGATATTGAAGGTGGAGAAATTATATCTGATGGCACACAGATTTTATTGGGGGAGAATGATTATCGCCTTGATGATGATTTTGAGACTATTTTCATCAGAGAAGATATTTTAGAGACAGCCTTTGGATTTACCTTTGACTACAAGGTTGATAATCTTAGAGTTGATATGACTTCAGAACAAAGGCTTCCCGTTGAGGATGAGCTATTTAGGAAGCAAAGAAATGACAATAATTTCTTCTTATCTAGAAAAGCTAAGTTGCCCCAGATTAAACAAGAATATGAGCTATACTCTTTACCAGTCGCGGATGTTCAAATTAGAAACCGATATCAGAAAAGGGGTGGGGATCTATCTTCATCAGAAGATTTTGATACGAGTTACTCTATTCGTACAGCGGGGGATTTAGCTTATGGAGGGCTAAAGACCTACCTGAGTGGCGACGATACAAATAAGATCCGAGATTTTCGTTTTACTTGGTCTAAGGAAAAAGAAGATGGCGACTTTGGTGTCTTGGGTATAAATACGATAGAAGTCGGTGATATCATTCCACCTTCTTTAGGTTTGTTAAGGGGCTCTGGGCAAGAATCTGGGGTTAGAGTTGGTAATGATAGCAAATTAAATGATCGTGCCAATGATACCGTTGAAACCACAAGATTTGAAGGCGATATCCAGCCTGGGTGGGATGTCGAGCTTTACCGTGATAATATTCTTTTAAGAACTGTAACTGAAACGATAAATGGTAGGTATTTGATTGAAGATGTGCCTTTGAACTTTGGAAAGAATGATTTCCGTCTTGTTTTTTATGGACCTCAAGGTCAGATTCAAGAGCAAGAAGAGTCGATTATTAGGCAAAAGAACCTATTTACCGAGGGCGAATTTCAGTATGCTTTGTCTTTAACCAATCAAAATGAAATTACTTATAGAAATAGAGAGAATTTAAATGTTCCAGATTCTGGGACACCTAATTTAATTGGAACAGTTGGTACGGCAATTAATGATGACTTCTCAGTATCTTTTGGGGGGCGTTTATTTGAACGCGAAAGAGAACAGCTTGGACAGGTGTCTATAACGGGAACAAATTATAATGATGATTATATTTTAACAGGGACGGTTGCCGCAGAAAGTAACGGTGAATATGGTCTGTCATCATCACTATTGACGAGTTTTAAAGATCAAGCGATCAATATTAGGGGAGAGTTTAATACAGATGCCTTTGATGCGGTTAGTGACTCTGTTGATGCAAACCTAGTGACCCAGCTGAATGCAAGTATCGGTGGTAATATAACCAATTCTTCGAATTATGCATCCAGCGCCTCTTATGTCGAGCAAGCAAACGGCAATACAAGAACTGATTTTGGGGCTAGTTTATCGCAAAAAATATACAGAGCTATCGCTGGTGTCGGTTATAGCTACACAATAACTGACTATGAAAGTCTGAAACAAGATTTCTCCTCTTTAGATTTTAATTTAAGAATGCCTTATGGGCGAAATTATTTTAGAGGGTCGGTCAGTTATGATCTAAGCCCTGAATCACGAATTAACTCTTATCTATTGTCCGTAAACAGGTCATTTAACGATAAATTAAATGGTCAGTTGGAAACACGTCACAGGTTAACTGATAATTTTACTTCTGTTCAAGGGCGCTTAAACTATTTAACGGACTACTTTACATTTAGCCCCAGTTTAGAGGTAACAAGTGATAATGATGTTCGGGCGTATAGTACACTAAAATTCGGTCTTGGCTCTGATCCATATTCTAATCAATATAAAATGAGCTCAACCTCACTCACCACAGCGGGTGGTGTGTCTGCGCGTGTATTCTTTGATGAAAACGGTAACGGTGTTTGGGATTACTTTGAGAAACCTGTACCAAATGCAGAGATCGTAGGTGTGCAGATATCTCAAAAAGGGATCACGAACGAGCAAGGTGTCGCCTTTATCCCAACCTTTAGTGAAGGTAGGTTAACGGATATTGANCTTGATGAGNTAAGTTTAGAAGANCCTTANTTGGTATCAATGAATGAAGGAAACTCAATTCGAGCCCGNGCTGGTAAAACAACATTAATGGATTTNCCATTGGCAATTTCTGGTGAGATTGATGGNACAATTTCTTATTATAATACNCGTGGACAATTAACACCNCTTCGTAATATTACNGTTTTCGTTGTTGATATGGATGGTAAAATTACCAANACNGGGCANACGGCTTATGACGGATTTTATGTCGTTGGGGANATTAAGCCNGGGNAATATAANCTTATTTTAGACCCGATCGTAATCGAGCAGGCCAATATGGTTCAAATACANCCAAAAGGNTATGATTTNAAGCCGACAGGNACAGTTTTCTTTGATCAAAACTTTACAACTTTTGATAAAGATATNTCNCGTTTTGAAATGCAAGATTTACTAGAAAACCCAGAGGTTGANCGTCGTTTGGTTTTGGAATTAGGGCGTTANAATTCTAAATTACTTTTGGCGGTTAAGTGGTTGAANTATAANAACCAATTTGNANNCTTNTTNGGTAATTTAGAGATGTATGAAGGGCTTGTTCAAAATAAAAAGAACGATGCTGATTATAAGTTCCCGCTTCATATTGGACCTGTAACAAATGTAAAAGAAGCTAATAAAATTTGTGATGAATTAGAGCGCTATGAAGTGCCTTGTCAGTTACGATCAATTTCCACCGACCCAGAAGCAAAAGACCGCAAGGTTTAATCCTCACGGTCATTCATAACTTTATAAATTTAAAAGAAATCTGATGGCTTAAAACTCAACACCAATTTTAAGTTTTGTGCCTTCACATTCTTGTGTAGCAGAGCCATAATCAATTGCCTCAGCCCTAGCAACAGCTTGAAGAGAGTTTTCTAAAGCTTTGATCTGATCGGCTTCATCATTGGCTGCATCCGATAGATCAATGATTAGCTTTTTCACTTGCGCTGTTGCGGAGAACTGGTTTTGTGTTCTTAGTTTGCGAACAGTGTTTAAAACGTTAAGAACAAGGCTCATCTCAGAGACTTGCATATCCCAAGCATCATTAACTTGTGGGAACTCAGTTACATGTAGTGAAACGCTCTCTTCATATGGTTTAAAGATTTCCTGCCATAGGCTTTCGGTCACAAATGGTAAATATGGTGCATAAAGACCAAGCAGTGTTCTAAGGGCTTCCCACAATGTGCTTTGTGCAGATACGCGTGCTTCATCACTATAGCGCTCTGGGTTCCAGAAACGATCTTTTACCATCTCTAAATAATTGTCACAGAAAGTGCCCCAGAAGAAACGTTCTAACGCTTCACGTCCCTTAGCGTAATCATATTTAGCAAAACCTTCATTTACGCGCTTAACCACCTGATTTAACTCATTTAATAACCATTTATCTTCTGATGTTCTATCCGCTGGGGCAGGGCGTGTTGTGTTTGCAGGATCAAAGCCTTCTAATTGCATTAACACGAAACGCGCCGCATTCCACATCTTTACAACGAGCTTACGGCCAGCCTTAACGTCTTTTTCGTTATAACGAAGGTCATTCCCCAATTGTGAACCAGCCGCCCAGTAGCGAAGGGCATCAGCGCCATATTTCTCAACAACTGATCCAGGGTCATAACGGTTAAAGCCATCCTTATCAGTAAATTTCTCTAAATCACGTTTCGAGATTTTCTTGCCTTGTTCATTTAACCCCCAACCAGAGATCATTACATCTTTCCAAGGCAGGCTATCTGTATGGCAGTGAGATTTAATCACGGTGTAGAACAACCATGTACGAATAATTTCAAAGGCTTGGACACGAACATTCATCGGATAGATTTTATCCATTGAGCCATCACGCCCTTCTGATTCAACCCAGTTGGCATTAATAAGAGGGGATAGAGATGAGGTCATCCATGTATCCATCACATCTGGATCGCCGATAAGCTCATCAGCATTATAATCAGAACCTTGATATTTATCTTCTAATGGGTCAACAGGCAGATGCTTTTCATCGGGTACAACAATGTCGCCGTCTTTTGTAAACCAAACCGGCATTGGCACACCGTAAAAACGCTGGCGTGAGATGTTCCAGTCATATTTTAAGCCATTGATCCAGTCTTCAAGGCGAACGCGCATATGTTCAGGGAACCACGTTAACTCCTTGGCGCGCTGAAGCATTTCTTCTTTTAAATCCATGACTTTGATGAACCATTGTGGCTCCATCGCAAATTCAACGGGTTTACCAGAACGCTCCGCCACTGAGACCGCTTGATCAACAACCTTTTGATCGATGAGCAATTCTGCTTCTTTTAACGCTTTGATAATGTTGGCTCTGGCTTCTTCAATAGGCTTGCCTGCATACTCGCCTGCAAGATCAGTCATTTTGCCATCTTTACCAATAACAATGCGTGTGTCTAATTTATCGATTTTCCATTTTTGAACGTCTTCGCTATCCCCAAATGTACAGCACATCATTAAACCTGTTCCAAATTCTGGATCAACATCTTCAGATGTTTTAATTGGCACCTCGTAATCAAATAGAGGAACAACGGCATTCTTGCCCACAATATCTTTATAGCGATCATCATTCGGGTTCACATACAAAGCCACACAGCCTGGGATTAATTCAGGCCTGGTTGTTGAAATAACTAATTGGCGACCATCATCAGCAGATTTGAAAGCAATGTCATTAAGCTTTCCTTTTCTGTGAAGTGTGTCTAAATCGGCTTGTGCAAGGGCAGTTTCAAAATGCGTATCCCAAAGAACAGGCTCATCAGAACGATAAATACGACCCTTTTTATAAAGATCAATGAATGAGGCCTGAGAGGTGCGGCGACAATGTTCATCAATTGTAGAGTAACGCTGTCTCCAATCCACAGACAAGCCCATAGAGCGCCATAGTTTCTCGTAGTTTTTAGCGCCTTCTTGTGTTTCTTTTTCACAAAGCTCACGAAACTCTGAGCGTGTTGTTACTTTCTTATTGATCTTATATTTGTTTTCAACATAACGCTCTGTTGGAAGGCCGTTATCATCAAAGCCCATTGGATAAAAGATATTTTTGCCCATCATACGGTGATAGCGGATAACAAATTCAGCTTGTGAATAGGACATAGCATGACCAACATGTAAATGCGCAGCCGAGACATAAGGGGGCGGTGTATCAACCGAAAATGTTTCTTTGTCAGAATTTGGATCATATTTATAGATCTCGCTTTCTTCCCAAAGAGTTTTACATTTTTCTTCTGCTTCTAAGTGGTCAAAATTTTTATCGAGTTCTGGAAATGTCACAGCTCAAATCTTCCTATTTAAAATTAAAGTCAATTATTATGAGCTTATATTTTTAAGTGAGATAGGCTATAAATTCAAGCCAATACTTAAGCAATAAGCCGTTTTAGCGTTTTTTTAAGGAAATATTTCTAAAATCAATAAAGTGAGGTGTTAAAAATCAAAGTCATGCTTCCGCCGGTAACATTTTCTTGAAAATCTAAAATTTTTTAAGAGCCGCTATCGATAAAAAAAGGCGCTTTTAAATTAGCGCCTCTTTAAAATTCTGATATTTAAAAAAATTATCTTACATAGATATGGACTTCTGCACCATCAGCCTCAGCACTGCGTGCATTCGAGACGAGCATTTTGCCATTTGGTAAGCCCATATTTGACAAGGTGCGGATTACGTTCTCAGCCTTCTGGCGTGCTTCTGTTGCGGCCAAAGCAGTTTCTGCTGATGTGCCATCATTTGATGAAACGGCAATAATCTCAAATTGTGCATTTGGATTGATGCGAATTGCATCATTAAGTGCAGAAAAAACAGGTTGTTGGTAATTTACATTCTCTTTATTAAAGCGAATGATCGCCAACGGTCTCATGCCTTCTGTTTGTAATCTTTGCATGCCTTGTGGCGTGTTTGGATCTGTAACACGGCGCATATATTGGTTTGTTAAGCTGCGACCGAAAAGCTCACCATTTGTAATACCAGAAGCAAGTGTTTGTAAGTTTTTACGCTCACTCGCAAGGTAAGCTGTGCGACGGTTAACATCATCTGTAATCTCATTTAAAAGACGGTTAATCGCAACAACAGTTGATGTTACATCATCTTCTAAAATCTCTAGACTTGCATGGTCAGCCTCCAACGCACCAGACAGACCAAATGAAGCACGAACAGCTTCTAAAAGATAGCTAGCCATATTTCCTTGTGCAGCGACACGCTGTGATAATTCGCCCAATGCATCAACATCTTCTGATAAACGATCAAGACGATCTTGGGCAATGTTCCATGAGTTTACCAAACGTGGGTTGCCTGGTGTTGAGCCGGCTTGTAATCTTGCTTGGATCGCGGCAACAACAGCGTAATAATCAGCCGCTTGAATTTCTGTTGAGAAACGAATGTTTTCGAGCTGCTCTTTAGCAAGGGCTATTGCAGTGTGAAGATTTTCTAAATCTTCGTTCATTGTCTCAATTTTACGCGTGATAATTGTTTCTTCGCCAAGATTTTCGATTTCTTCAATCTCAAAAACAAGACCTGGGGCAGGGCGCACATCTTGATATGGTGCTGTGTTCATCGATTGTGTTGTTCTTTGCGATGGTTCAAACATTGGCGATTGTGGCATGTTTTGGTTCATGCGTGTTTGCCCGTAATGTTGAATTGGGCTTGAGCCACCATAGTTATTATAATTAATATCGGGAAGAGGACCACCATAGCTATCGAAAGCAGCATTTGGTCTGCCACCTGTTGTGTAGCCAGTTTGTGATTGATCAATCTGAATAGAAGGCATTGGTTGTTGGCCTACATAAGGATTGTTCATCATCGGTGCGCCTTGTGGGGCAGCTGGGTAATACATTGCAGGTTGCTGTGGGGCACCAAATCCATAAGGTTGTTGCATAGGCGCTTGGTAACCTTGGTTCATGAAAGCTTGTGGCGCTGTTGGACTTTGGTAAACAGGTTGATAAATTGGCACAGGAACTTTTACTACTTCAGTGTCAACATTTGCATCCATGGCTCTATCTTCAACAGGAACATATGAACCTTGATTGCCATCAACGACAACAACAGGCTGATTAGCGCGTGGATTTGTCTGACTAAAAGAAGGCACATTGCTGCCTAAGCTACCGCCAGCGACGCCGTAATTACTTTGTGCTTGTTGCGCAAAAGCATCTGGTGAAAAAAGCATGATCGAAAGAGCTGTTCCGAGTAACGCTTTTTTGAAAGAAAGTTGAAATGGCTTCAGCTTGATTTTATCAGTCATTTTTCAGATATACCTAAATTTATAAATAATTCGAATTTTTTGTGTTCAGATTAATTTGAACTTACTTATATATATAACAGTTATTTTGTTCCAGTAATAAATACAGAATCACATAAAAATACTAAACTGATATTCCTATAAAAACAAGACTACTTAAGGACTCTACCTTAATAAAACGCCATTATTCAAAGAAACTTCATTTTTTGTGATAAAAAGCTTGTTTTTTACAATCAAATTTTATATTGTGCAATTCTTCGATATCAAATCGATTCGCACTCGTAGCTCAACTGGATAGAGCATCTGACTACGGATCAGAAGGTTGAGGGTTCGAATCCTTCCGAGTGCGCCATATTTTCCCTTGCTTCCAGCCCAATTTTGATTTGGACGTTAGACTCAAAAAAATGTCTAACGTTAGACTTTTTGTAAAATATCTTTGTTACTTCTGTTTCGGTTTTCTTTATTTTTTAATCTTATATGCATACATTTAAATGCAATCAAAACGTGCTTTTTTATTTTAAAACAACTGGTTATGCTGTTGCCTAAATATCACTTAGGGGGTGTTTTTTTTATCTTTTTTATATTTAGATTTATAGATTGCTAGAAATATACGTATATTTTTTGTAGTCAGAATGACTAAGAGTGAAGGTAACTATATATGCTTAAGGTCTTTTTAACGCTCTTTAGGTTACAATAGTTTACAGAAGAGTCTATTCACTCTTTCTTTGTTATTTTCTATTTTAACAAAATCAAAATTCAGTATGATCTCATTATCTTTAATAGCTTTCTCAAGGAGCACTCTCTCATGATTTCTATTTTAAAAAATGTAAAAATTTCCCGAAAACTGCCGATTATTATTGTTGTAATGTGTTTGGTGTCTGTAGCGTTTTCCAGCTTTGTAAATATTAAGATGGCTGAAAAAAGTTTAATTGAGGTCTCAGAAGAGAAGCTCGTTGCTTTGCAAGTGTCACGTGTAAGTGCTTTGTCTAATTATTTAAGCTCTATCGAAGAAGATCTTTCTGTATTGGCTAAGAACGACTATGTTAAGCAGGCTGTCCAAGATTTTATGTATGCTTGGGGGCTTGTTGGTAAAGATGGTAACCAGACTGAAATTTTACATGATTTATATATCCGTAATAACCCACATCCGTTAGGTCAGAAGGATAATTTAGATTATGCCTCTGATGGGGCTTACTACAGTAAAGTGCATGCGATTTATCACCCATGGTTCCGTCATTTCCTAAGGCAAAAAGACTATCATGATATCTTCTTATTCTCCCCGCAAGGTGATCTTGTTTATACCGTGTTTAAGGAGGTTGATTATGCAACAAACCTAAATACAGGCAAATGGAAAAACAGTGATCTTGGTAAAGCATTTAGAGCGGCTCGAGATAACCCAAGAGAAGATTATCAAGCGTTTTTTGATTTCAAACCTTATGCGCCTAGTCAAGGTTCGGCGGCAAGCTTTATCTCTCAGCCTATTTTGGATAAGAATAATAAATTGATTGGTGTTCTTGTTTTTAAGATGCCTATCTCTCGTATTAATAACGTTATGCAGGTTGCGGCTGGTATAGGGGAATCTGGTGAGACTTATATCGTTGGTGCAGATGGTTATATGCGAAGTGATTCACGTTTTTCAGAAGAAACGACGATTCTAAAAACAAAAGTGACAGGTGTAACAGTTGATAAAGCGATTGCTGGTCAAAGTGGTGTTGAAATTGTTGAGGATCATCGTGGAGTCAAGGTTTTCTCTGCTTATGGTCCTGTTGATTTTCACGGTACAAGGTGGGCTGTCATAGCGCAGATGGATGAAGACAAGATAATGTCACCAATTTATGATAAAGAGATTATAGCTGCTTTGTTGTCTTTTATTCTCTTAATTATAATTAGTATTATCTCTTATTTCTTAGCGAGAACGATTTATAAGCCTATTACAGACCTTTCTAGCTCTATGCAATCAATTGCTGGTGGTAATTATTCTGTTGATGTGCCTGGTGTTGATCGTGGTGATGAGATTGGCGATATGGCTGATTCAGTCCAAGTTTTAAAACAAAACTCTATCGAAGCTAAGGCAGCCGAAGACCGTCAAAGGGCCATGGAGATACAATCCGAAGAAGAAAAACGCGTTATGCTTGCTAAGCTTGCGGACGAGTTTGAAAAAACGGTTGTAACTTCAATTGAGCGTTTGGCGGAAGAGGTTGTAACGCTCCAAGAAACATCGACTGTTATGGCGTCTACGTCACAACAAACGGAAAGCTCAAGCGCATCTGTGTCTCATGCTGCAACAGAAACAAGTGCGAATGTTGATGTCGTCTCAAATGCAACGAGTGAAATGTCTGAGGCTGCTAATGAGATTTCTAAACAGGTTTCTAACGTTGCAGAACGTGCAAGCACAGCGTCAAGAAGTGCAACAACGACAAGCAGTAAAGTTGATGAGTTAAATGAACTTGTTAGTAATATTGGTGAAGTTGTAACGGCGATTAAAGATATTGCGGAGCAAACAAACTTACTTGCTCTTAACGCCACTATTGAGGCGGCTAGAGCAGGGGATGCTGGTAAAGGTTTCGCGGTTGTTGCTGATGAAGTTAAAAAGCTTGCGAATGAAACCGGTCAGAAAACAGAAGAAATTGAACGTCGTATTTTAAGCATTCAAGAAGCGACTAATGAATCTGTTGAAGCGATGCAAGAAATCATCAAAAATATTACTGATATTGACCATGCATCTGCGGGTACATATGCCGCTGTTGAAGAGCAAAATTCAGTGATTGAAGAAATTAAGAGAAATATTTCTGAGGTATCTAGTGCGTCAAGAAGTGTGGCTTCTGAGATTGAAAATGTAAAGGTTGCTGCAAATGATTCAGGAAAAGCTTCGGAAAAAATCCGTGAATCAGCGACAAGCATTGGTGGTGTTGTGGAAAGCGTTAAGGTTTCAGTTGCACAATTCTTAGAAGGGATTAGAAAATAAGATAACTTTCTTCATCTAAAAGTATTCTAAAAGGCGCTGTAAAAGGCGCCTTTTTTATTGAACCGTAATAACAAGTGAAGTTCTAAGCCTTTTTCCTTTTCTGTAAGGAATGTTCGGGCTTGAATGGAATAAAGGGTATGTTTCTAATGTTTGTTTCGTACTACCGTTCCCGCCACTTTGTCTTCCAACCATCATCATGACATTTCCATGTCCTGTTGGAATTGCTTGATCTTTCATATTTTCAAACTTTAAATTTTGATATTTGATTTTTAATACTGCATTTTTATTTATTTCAGCAATCTCATCTTGTGCAACTGAATTCGGGAGAATATAAGTTGAATTTTCAACGCCGTCCTCTGGTGAGCTTAAGGTTACAAAAAATCTGTAATCGATCGCATCAATGTGAAAAGCGGGGCCTTGGCTCATATTGAATCGAAGCTCTACATCGTACGCCTTGTAGCCTTCTGGAATTGCTTCAGAGATTTGTTGGCTGAGCTCAGTTAAAAACTTTTTTGCTTCTGTAACGCCTGGCTTTACGGGTAATTTTTCTAAGGCTCTTTCGTTAAAGCTATCTCCGAATGTTGTTTTTTTGAAAATTCCAATTCTCGAAGAGCCTTTAGCTTTTTGTTGTCTTTTTGTGAATATGAATGCTTTTGTTGCATCGATCATCGGCTGAATTTCTTCAAGATTAAGGCTGTCAAAATATGCAATAACGTCTTCTGGGACAGCGTCAAGCCACACAGCGCAATTTACACCATCATTATTAATTTTGTTAAAAACAGACATTGTGTCGTCAGTTCTAACGTGATCTAGATCACTTAATCTTTTTCTATTATTCATAATGTGGATTTTATAGCGATAAAGATTTTAAATCAATCTGTTTTTGTAAAAAGAGGCTTTATTTTTGGGGCTATATATCGTTAAATAGCTCCATATTTAGTTATTATAAAAAGATTTAAAAATAAAGGTGCATTTATTCCTATGACGAAACCAATCTTATCCCTTTTAAAAGATAGAATGATCGCAGCGTTTGAGGCGGCGGGGCTCCCTTCAGACAAGGTTTCAGTTCAGGTTAGTGATCGTCCTGATTTATGTGAGTTTCAATGTAATACAGCGCTACAGCTTGCTAAAGAAGTTGGTCAAAATCCACGCAATATCGCACAGAGTGTGACCGATCAAATGGCGCTTGATGATATGTTTGAAAAGGTTGAAATCGCTGGCCCTGGTTTTATTAATTTAACTCTTAACGCTGTTTTCTTAGGAGGCATTTTATCGTCTCAACAAGCAGATAAAAGAGCGGGGCTTCCAGAAGTATCAGCAGATGATGAACAAACAATCATTATTGATTATGGGGGGCCAAATGTTGCGAAACCTCTTCATGTGGGGCATTTAAGACCGACAATTATTGGGGAAGCTGTTAAGAGAACAGCGCGTGAACTAGGGCACTATGTTATCGGCGATATCCATTTGGGCGATTGGGGTACACCGATGGGCATGTTAATTGCTGAATTGCAAGAAAGACACCCTGACTGGCCGTATTTTGATGAGGGCAAAAAAGAAGACTTTCCAAAGGAAGCGCCTTTTGAGGTTGATGCTTTAAATTCTCTTTATCCAGAGGCATCAAAGCATTTTAAATCTGATGAAGGTTTTGCTGATAAGGCAAGGATTGCGACTGCAGAATTACAATCTGGGCGCGCTGGCTATCGTGCTTTATGGCAGCATTTTTGTGACTTATCGCTTGATGCAATGAAGAAAAACTTTGATGCGCTGAATGTTGATTTTGATTTATGGCTTGGGGAAAGCGATGTTCATGACCTTATCCCAGAGATGATTAAAGATTTGAAATCAAAAGGGTTAGCGGTTGAAAGTGAAGGGGCGATTATTATCCCTGTTGCAAAAGAGGATGACAAAGAAGAAATACCACCGATGATGCTGGTTAAAAAAGATGGTGGTTATACCTATGCGACAACTGACTTGGCGACAATTTATGATCGTCAGAAAAAATATAACCCACACCAGATTATTTATGTCGTTGATACGCGCCAGACTTTGCATTTCAAACAAGTTTTTCGTGCGGCTGATTTAGCAGGTTATATGCCTCTTAATAAGCTCCACCATGTGAATTTTGGTACTATTAATGGTAAGGACGGAAAGCCATATAAAACGCGTGATGGTGGTATTATGCAGTTGGCGGCCTTGATCGAGGAGGCGCGCTCACAAGCAGCAATTGAGGCTGGCTTTGATAGTGTTGAGAAAATCCCCGATAATATGGTTGAGATGAGTAACAAGATTGCCGTAGCAGCTGTGAAATTTGGCGATTTATCAACCAATAGACAGTCTGACTATGTGTTTGATGTCGGAAGCTTTGTGAAGGCAGAAGGGCGCACTGGTCCTTATATTCAGTATGCAAGTGTGCGCATCCAGTCAATTTTGGAAAAGATGGGTATTGATTATAAATCAGAGAAATTACCACAAGCGCAAATCACAATCGAAGATGATGCAGAACGGGAGTTAGCCTTAAAGTATCTGGAATTCCCGCATGTGGTTGAAAAAGCTTTTGAAAACTCAATGCCAAGTATTTTATGTGAGCATGCTTATAATTTAGCAAAATCATTTAATCGTTTTTACGGGGCTTGCCCTGTTGCTAGTGAAGCTGATAAGGCGAAACAAGAGTCTCGTTTAATCTTGTGTGTGATGGTCTTAAGACAATTGAAATTCATCATGGAATATATGTTGGGGATTGATTTACCTAATCGTATGTTGCGTGCTGATATGGATCAAACAGAAGCGGCTTAAAGATACTTAACAGTTCCGTTGCTTGAGCATTCATACGTCTTTTTATCATAGTAAAGTTGATTGTCGTTACGTCCATCTGCACAATCTTCTACTTTTATTGCATGACTTTCATTGCTTGACTCAATTATTTCTTTGCATGTAAAACCGTTGAAAATCGCGCCTAAACCAACTGTAGTTGCAAAGGCACACATTTGCCAAACTTTGGCGCGTTGATCATTTTTCTTTGCTGAAGTCTTTAATTTTAAGCCTTTTCTATCAGCGCTATCGTGGGCTCTGGCAGCAATTATAAAGCCGATCATTCCCAGAACAAAACCTGAGTAAGCACCCAGAGCACAAGATATAATTGATACGTGGGGCTGTTCTGGAGCAGATTGTGTCAGGGCTAGGTTTTCAGCGCAATAGATTGCTGCTGGTGCAAGAATTGCAATAGCAAAAACTTTCCCTTTTCCAAATGAAGCGCAAAATCCCTTTGATGACATTGGTGTCTCAATCCTTATTAAAAAAACAATAATAGATTATAGCGATTAAAAATTGCCCCGTCAATGATTATGAAAATTATTTAAAGACAAGTTTTCTATCATTTGTGCAAGCGTAAATCGTAGATCGGAAATCTTCAACACGCTCAATAGATTGGCACTCGTCAAATTTATTAGGTGTTCCTGCCCCAATATTTAGCGCTGTCAGAGCGCCAAGGGCAAATGTCGCAAAATAAGATCTCAGTTGGAACTTCTTAGCTCTTTTATCGGCTTCTTTCTTGCGGCTTCTTTCTTGAATGCTTTTTTTATCAGCGACAAAATGCGAAAGGGCAGCCGTTAAAAAGGCAGTACCACCAGTCGCAAAGCCGAATGCAACGCTTAAATTAATTACGATAGGTGTTATAAGGGCGCCAGCGCCTAAAGCGGTGCAGGCAAGGAAAGCGGTTCCCCCAAATGCGATTGCGGGTGTAATTGTTGCAACAGGCAGCATTGTAAAAAAACCAAATTTTTTGCAATATCCTTCAGAAGACAAATCTATACTTTCTATAATTCTTTCTTATTGAAATTATAGATTAAGATTATTGTCATAAACTGTCAATTGAAAGATTTAATAGAAGCGCAATAATCGCTTTTTTGGAAAACTGCGTCTATCACTATAACCCAATCTTTGGTGTGAGTTACGCATTTTCAGTCCTAGTCGGTCAGACGCGATAGTGCGAAGAGCTTGGCTCATCTTGCTTTTACGATTATAACGATCGCCATATTCTTTTGGATCAGATTTAAATAAACCTTTGAAATCAAGAGCGCCATATACAGGGATATGAAATGTACTCATACCAGCATCTAGAGCAGGTAGAACGTCTGATCCTTCTTTATCGCCAATCATAATTGCATTAGCAGGATCAATATTGCGTTCTTTTAAAACACGCTCATATGTTGCTTTTTTCTTATCAGAAACAACGATCACATCATCAAAGACATCTTTTAGACCTTGAGGAAGGGCGTTGAATTTTTCTAGCTGCCACGGCTCTTCGCCTTGTGTTAGAACGACTAGCTTTACATCCTGTTCAAGGTCATGTTTTTTGAGCATGGCTTTAAAAGTCTTTAAAGACTTTTCAGCGTTTCGAATGGGTTGAGGGATCGTTGTGAAAACACGCTCGCCGAGTCTTAAAATCTCACGCTCAATATCGTAAGACATATTATCAACAGCTTCTTTTGCTGCATCTAAAATTGATTGCGGTGTACGAATAGTTGCATCAATTTTTTGTGCACGATATTCATTATTCTTCTTGATTGATTGGGCGCGGAAAGATTCAAAGTCTTTTCTAATATCTTTATAATTGCTGCCCAAAAGTTCATAAACAGCCCTGCGAGCGACATCATAAACACCCTTAGTGTCAATAAGTGTGTCGTCCATATCTATAAAAATGTAAAGCGGTTTATTTTTCATAAAAATACTTTGCCATATTGTTTATTGTTAGTCAATTAAAAAAAAGACCACGGTCTGCTAAAGTAGCGCCGTGGCCTTATTAAGATGTTTGTTAAAAGAATTAGGCTGACTTTTTGCCGCCCTTATTCTTTTTAATACCATGGCCAGATGTACGTTCAGCAATACGAGCTGATTTACCACGACGATCACGTAAGTAGTATAATTTTGCTCTGCGAACAGCACCACGGCGCTTAACTTCGATTGACTCTAGGATAGGAGAGTATAATGGGAATACACGCTCAACACCTTCACCATAACTGATTTTACGAACTGTGAATGTTGCGTTTACAGTATCGCCACCTTTGCGGGCAATGCAAACGCCTTCAAATGCCTGTGTACGCTCTCTGTCACCTTCTTTTACGCGTACATTAACGCGGAGCGTGTCACCAGCATCAAATGCAGGAATTTCTCTGTTTTCTGTTAGTCTTGAAATTTCTTCTTCATTAATTTGGTCAATAATTGTACTCATTTTTCTCAAGTCCTTGTTTTTTGAAGAGGGCTGTTGTCCAAAGAAAACCATTTTCATGGAGCAGCCATTCGATTGCTACTATAATATACTTCGCAAAATTATATGTATGGCGTTTTTACAGTAAAAGCGGGGTGCTTTGCAAGTGTAAAATGTCTAAAAACAGCAATATTCAGTCTTTTTTTATAATTATTGATCTGTTTTTACATTTTTCAGTAAATCTGGGCGTCTCTCAGCTGTTACTTCAAGCGATTTTTCATGGCGCCACTGTCTGATTTTCTCATGGTTTCCACTTTTTAAAATGTCTGGCACATCGTAAATATTTCCATCAGGGCCTTCCCATGAGGCGGGTCTTGTATAATGGGGGTATTCTAAAAGCCCATTTTCAAAGCTTTCTTCATCTGTTGTCTCAGCATTGCCCAAAACACCGTCTTGTAGTCGGATAATCGCGTCCAAGATTGGGAAAAGCGCTAACTCGCCGCCCGTTAAAACAAAATCGCCAAGGCTCACTTCTTCAAAGTCTTCAGCTTGTAAAACACGTTCATCAACACCCTCATAGCGTCCGCATAAAAAGGTTAGATGCGTTTCTTGCGCCAATTCTTTGATAAGGTTTTGATCAACACGCTTGCCACGTGGCGAGAGATAGATTTTTCGTCCAGTATTAGAAATAGATTGTGTAGCCTTAGAAATCACATCGGCCTTCATGACCATGCCAGCACCGCCACCATAGGGCGTGTCATCAACTGTTTGGTGTTTATCGGTTGCAAAGTCACGGATATTGATGGCCGAATATGACCATGTATCATTGTCCAAAGCTTTGCCCGTTAGGCTTGCCTCAAGAGGGCCAGGGAAGAGGTCTGGAAATAATGTTAAAATCGAAAAATGGATCACGAGATGCGCTTTTTTATTTTGCTTAAAATCATTGTCTTACTATGAATAGCAAATTTTCTGACTGATTTAAATTGTAAATAAGTCAGCTTGATCCTTTTTGTTTAGTCTTTTGACAAGTAAGTTTTTCTTACCTTGCTCAGCGATTTGTCTAAGTTCCGCAACATCGTCCTCAAAACCAGCATTTTCAAGATTGCGCATTAAATCATAATCAAGTAGGTGCTCTTTTTTTAAGCCTTCTGCAGTTGGAAGGCTTGAGAATTGAGACGAGATAGCCGTTTGAATTTCTTCTAAGCGGTCTAAGTTTCTCTCAAAGGCGCCAAGATTATTTGTGATTGAGAAAATATTTCTTAATCTTAAGCAGTCGCAAATATCTTTATAAGTTGCTTTTAGCTCGGCTAAATCTGTGCTAACTGATTGTCCTAAAGTTACTTTTTTGCGCATGGTCTCTCATCCCTTAAATAATATTTGTTTAAAGGCAATATACGGAAAATATTTTATTATGTCTATAGAAAACTACTAGTAATTAAAGCTTAAATCTGTTCTTAAAGCCTTTTTTCTTAACGATAGAAGCCAAGCGATAGCCTAAATTGCCAAATGTCTTGCGCTCAATATTTTTAAGCTGGATAGCATAGTTGCTATATTTACTTTTATATAGGGCTTCCATAAGTTCTGGAACGATTAATGTTTCTGGGACACTTTCGGGTTGAACATTAAAGCCAGCTTCTGAGCATAGGCGTTCTTGTGTGTCGTCAAATTCTTGGACAAGTTCTGTGTAAATCTCATCATTTGGTTTGGCGTATAAATTAAAATACCAACCAATTTGTGTGGTGATTTTTGTGCGGTCACTGATTTTTTGGTAAATATCGACTAATTTTTCAAGGTCTTGTTTAATATTATAGCTCATCTGCATGTCTCCCCGATAATTTTATTGCCCTAAAATTTTTGTGTAATAAGGATTAGCAATTAAAATAAGGGGTGTCAATATGGCAAAAATTAAAGCATGAATTGCTTATAATCTTGGACTGTCAAAGTGGTGTCGTCCATCTCAACAATATAGTCATTTGTGTAGGGAAGCATAAATGACTTTTTGCTATCATTTATCTTTATATCCAGAAGGGTTCCTGCCCCAAAGTCATGAACACCAATGATTATACCGATCTCATTATTGTCAGTATCAATAGCCATGAGACCAACAAGATCTTCGTAATAAATTTCATCATCATCAAGCTCTGGAAGTTTGTCACGATTGATGAAGAGCTCTTGTTTTGGTAAGGCTTCGGCAGCTGTGCGATCAGGGATCGTATCAATTTTAACGAGCCAAAAATCTTTATGCTTGCGTTCTCGTTTCAGATTAAAGGCTTGCCCCTTTTTATTGAAAAAAGGACCTGCACTGTCAATCAGGCTAGGGTCTTCGCCATAAAAAAAGAATTTCAAATGACCTTTAATGCCATGTGGGCCGGCAAGCCGACCCACTGCAATCATATCTTTATTTGCTTCACTCATATTGAAACAACAATTCCTTTTTTAAAAAGAGTTTAGCTTAAATAATTAAGCGTCTTTTTTCTCTTCTTCTTTGTCTTCAGTAACAGCATCAGCAACAGTTTCAACTGCTTCTTCTACAGCTTCCACAACAGCTTCTGCAGTTTCAGTCGCAACTTCTACAGCTTCTTCAACAACGCTTGTTTCTTCTTCTTTAGCTTCTTCAGCAGCAGCAGCTTCAGCTTTCGCTTCTTCTTCAGCAGCCTTTCTAGCTTCTAATTTTTCAGCGCGATCTTTCTCACGTTGAACAGCAGCTTCTTTAGGTTGTGCTTTTTGTGGGTTGTTGCTTTGTGCAGGCATATCAGTAACACCAGCTTTACCTAAGAAAATAGCAACACGTTCAGTTGGTTGTGCACCATTATCAATCCAGTATTTCGCACGCTCAGCATCAAGGCTAACGCGGTTAGCATCATCTTTTGCAAGCATCGGGTTGTATGTACCGATTTTTTCTAAGTAACGTCCGTCACGTGGCATACGCTCATCCGCAGCAACGATCCAGTAGAAAGGTCTCTTTTTTGCACCTTTACGTGATAGTCTTAATTTAACAGCCATTTTATTTTCTCCTTTGTTTAAATTTAATCATCTAAATTGGTTGTTTTGTTTGTAGTTTAATTATTTCTTTGGCAATCCAGATAAAGAGCCTAAACCCGCTAAAGGATTGTTATCGCCAGAAGAATTTTCATCAGCAAATGGGTTCTCAAGATCGCTTAAATCGCCACCTTTTTGTCCCATTTTTTTCTCTAATTCTTTTAATTGTTCGGCATTTGGCATCTCGCCCATGAGGGCCCCCATGTCGCCACCGCCCATAAGGCCTTTCATCGCACCCATGATACTTTTGCCACCAGATTTCTTAAGTTTCTTCATAACGCTTTCCATCTGCTTGTGTTGTTTTAACACACGGTTGACTTCAGAAACTTGAGTTCCAGAGCCCAATGCAATTCTTTTACGGCGTGAGCCATTAATCATTTTAGGGTGACTACGCTCTTTTTCCGTCATGGATAGAATGATTGCTTCTTGTTTTTTAAGAAGACCATCATCAACACCGCCATCTTGCATCATGCCTTTTAATTTATTCATGCCTGGCAACATACCCATCATGCCACCAATACCGCCCATTTTTTTCATTTGGCGGATTTGGCTTAAAAAGTCATTTAAATCAAATTGACCTTTTTGGAATTTCTTTGCCATTTTTTGGGCTTCATCACGGTCAATTGTCTCGGCTGCTTTTTCAACCAAAGAGACAACATCGCCCATATCCAGAATACGACCAGCAACACGTTCAGGGTGGAATGGTTCTAAACCATCTAAAGTTTCACTAACACCAATGAATTTTAACGGCTTACCTGTAACAGAACGCATTGATAGGGCTGCACCACCGCGTGCATCACCATCCATACGGGTTAACATGATCCCAGTGATACCGATTTTTTCATTAAAGTTTTTAGCAACTTCAACCGCATCTTGACCTGTCATAGCATCAGCAACGAGAAGGGTTTCTGCAGGATCAGCATAATCACGAATTGTTTTTACTTCTGCCATCAATTCTTCATTAATTGATGTACGGCCAGCGGTATCAAGGAAGACAACGTCATAGCCTTCTTTGCGGCCTTGCTCCATTGCACGCTTAGCGATTTCAAGCGGGCTTTGTCCTTTTATGATTTCGACGCTATCAACGCCAATTTGCTCACCTAAAATGGCTAATTGTTCTTGCGCAGCAGGGCGCTGTGTATCGAGTGAGGCAAGAAGAACTTTCTTCTTATCTTTTTCTTTTAAACGCTTTGCAAGCTTACCAGTTGATGTGGTTTTACCACCCCCTTGAAGACCAACCATCAAAATTGGAACAGGTGGGGTTGCTTTTAAATTTAATTGTGCTTCTTCGCCACTGCCCAGCATTTCAACAAGCTCATCATGAACAATTTTGACGATTTGTTGACCAGGAGTCACTGAACGAAGGACATTTTGCCCAACGGCTTTTTCTTTAATCTGTTTAATAAACTCTTTAACAACGGGAAGTGCAACATCGGCCTCAAGAAGGGCGACACGAATTTCACGCATAGCCGCCATAACGTCGTTCTCACTAAGAGCGCCACGACCTTTTAGTCTTTCAAATACGTTGCCAAGTTTGTTACTTAAATTTTCAAACATTTATAATCCAAATTTTATTAATTTAGGGCAAAAATATATGATCAAGCAGTTTTGCACCAGTGAGCGAAAACTCGCAGACTGATGTTTGTTTGGCTCATAAAATATATGGATTGCCACTATGTTATGGGTTTTATAATAGGAAAAGACAGATCCTGTCAAGCGTTTTAGTCATAAACAGCAAAAAGTTTTTTTGACATTTTTGTTTTTGCAATTATTCTTAATTTATCAATTTTAAAAATCTGTGAGGAACGATGTCTGAGGCAATTAAAATCGCTGTCAAAGAATTAAATGATATGTTGGGCTATTTTGAGAATGCCTACAAATGGCATAACTTACACAATTCTTTCATTTTCAATAAAGAAGAAGTTAAGGAAGTCCAGATTGCGTTTTCAAAAACTTTTGAAGACCTAATTGAGCTCATTGATGCTGATGAGCAAAATGAAGGTGAGTATAAATCAGAATATCTGATCCGTGTTTTAGAAGACGATAAGATTGCCAATATTAAAGAGGCAAAAGAGGCTCGTAACCGCGGTGTTAAATTACACCGCTATTCTGGTTTAAAAGCCTTAAGCTTTATGTTCGCAGATGCGCCAACAAAACGCGTTATCCGCAACGTCTCAAAGATGAGCCTTAAATAGCCAATTACATATTTTCATATTGAAAAATATTATAGCTTGTGGTAGCTTTAGTCGCTCATATAAAAAATGAGGTATCTAAAAATGTTTAATCCATTCCAAAATAGTAGACAGCAAAGTAATCCGTTTAAAGAAAGGGTTATGGCTGAGTTTAACCAAAGAGCATATGATCCAGCATATAAGCCTTCTGTAGCTGATATAAACTTAATTTCAGTTTGCTTAACTGAAGAGAATAAGGGCATTCAGTCTGAAGCAAGAAGACTGGGTGTAAGCCCTAATCCAAATAAGATTTTGCCAAAAGGTGTCATGAATAATATGACGACTGATGAGGCAGCTGATTTCATTGAGCAAAAGAAGGCTTTGGGGCAAAAATATAATGAGTACAAGCTAAAGCTTCAAAAGTTCCAAATTGTAACAAAACGCGTTGGTTTGATACGTTAGGCCTAGTTTACTAAAAACTCTCGATTTTTACATATCATTTATGGTATAAAGCCCCTCATGGAAAAGACGGCTAACGATATCGCGCAAACGCAAAACCCACAAACCGCTCAAACTCAAGATAATGATATTGAGGTGGTTACCTTTGGCTGTCGTTTAAATATCTATGAATCTGAAGTCATGAAAACACATGCCAGAAATGCGGGCATGACAAACACAATCATTGTGAATACTTGTGCAGTGACAAGTGAGGCTGAGCGCTCAGCAAGGCAAGCAATCCGAAAGGCACGCCGTGAAAACCCAGAGGCACAAATTATTGTGACAGGCTGTGCAGCGCAAGTTAGTACAGAGAAATTTGCTAAGATGCCAGAGATTGACCGCATCATCGGAAATGATCTAAAGCTAGAGGCAAAGGCTTGGGATGCTCCAGAGTTAGAAGAACGCGTCCAAGTCAATGACATCATGGAAGTAACAGAGACAGCAAGTCATCTGATCAGTGGGTTTGATGATCATGCAAGAGCCTTTGTTCAGGTTCAAAATGGCTGTGATCACAGATGCACATTTTGTATTATTCCTTATGGTCGTGGAAATTCGAGATCCGTTCCAATTGGCGCTATTGTTGATCAGGTTAAGGCTTTGGTGGAACAAGGCTATCATGAAATTGTTTTAACTGGCGTAGATGTGACTTCATATGGTCCTGATTTACCAGGGAAACCAACATTGGGACAAATGATTAAGCGCTTGCTAGCTCTTGTGCCTGATTTAAAAAGGCTTCGCTTATCATCTCTTGATCCTGTTGAAATTGATGAAGAGTTATGGCGTTTAATCGGGGAAGAGCCAAGATTAATGCCACATCTTCATATGAGCTTGCAAGCTGGCGATGATATGATTTTAAAGCGCATGAAGCGTCGTCACTTAAGGGAAGACGCCATTGCTATGGCCAATCGTGCAAGAGAGCTTCGTCCTGACATTGTTTTTGGCGCTGATATCATTGCAGGCTTTCCAACAGAAACAGAAGAGATGTTCCAAAACTCTTTAAAAATCGTTGAAGAGTGCGATCTAACCTATCTTCATGTATTTCCTTATTCTCCACGCCCTGGGACGCCAGCGGCTAAAATGCCGCAAGGAAATGCTAAATATCGCAAAGAGCGTGCTGCAAAGCTCCGTGAGCTTGGTAAAGAGCAAGAAAAATGCTTTTATAAAAAGCATATCGGAACAGAAGCGGTTATTGTCACAGAGAAAGGCAATATGGGGCGTACAGAGCATTTTATTCCTGTTTATGTTCAAAATGCAGAAATAAAGCCGGGGCAATTAAAGAAAGTCCGTTTGACCGCGCTAAGCGACAAGGGTATGATAGGCGACTTAATTTAATTTTATAAAGAAGGTTTATCAAATCGCCCATGGTTTGGTTTTTTAAGAAAAAGAAAAATAAAGAAGAAGAGGCAAAGCAGGATGAGAAACCTGTTTTAAATGAAGAGCTTAATCAAGATGAAATGCTTGAGGAAGAAGCTCAGGTCATTGCCGAAACCTCTGATAAAGAGGAAACTTTAAAGAGTGAAGAGATAGAATCGGTTGAAACAGACGCTGATTTAGAAGAAGCTCTTGAAGAGGTTATCGAAGAGATTGAGCCTGTTGAAGAAGCTCTAGAGGCACCACTATCTGCACAAATTGAATCTGAAGCTGAAGACGATATTTTAAAATCTGATCCTGAGGAAGTTTTAGAAGAAACCCAGACATCTGAACCTAAGCAAGAAGAGGTAAAGGACGAGGTTGTTGAAGGTAATGAAGATGATGATGAGGTTTTAGAAACAGCGGCTAAATTCTTTGATTTCACTGAAAATGAGCAAGAAGAAACTGATATTGACAAGCCAGAAGAAGAAAAGTCTGGTTGGTTTACGCGTCTTCGTGAAGGTTTATCAAAATCATCAACCAAAATTAGTGATGGAATTACATCTGTTTTTACTAAGAGTAAGCTTGATGATACGCTTATTGAAGAATTAGAGGATATTCTCATCACATCTGATTTGGGGCCAACAACAGCGGCTAAGCTTGTGAATGAAATTGCCAAAGATCGCTTTGGTAAGGATGTCACAGATGAGGAGATCAAAGAACTTTTGGCGGTGGAGGTTGAAAAAATCTTAGAGCCAGTTGAAAAGCGCCTTACTATTTTTGAGAGCAAAAAGCCGTTTGTTATTCTGATGTCTGGGGTCAATGGAGCTGGTAAAACCACAACCATTGGTAAGATTGGGCATCTTTTAAAATCCCAAGGTAAAAAAGTTATGATGGCGGCGGGCGATACATTCCGTGCAGCGGCGATTGAACAGCTTACCGTTTGGGGCGAGCGATCTAATATTGAGGTTTATGCCAAGGAAATTGGCTCTGATGCGGCTGCCCTTGCGTATGAAGCGTATGAACGCGCAATTGAGCTTGGTATGGATGTGCTAATCATCGATACCGCTGGTAGACTTCAAAATAAGAAGAACTTGATGGAGGAGCTCTCTAAAATTGTTCGTGTTTTGAAAAAGCATGATGAAGACGCGCCCCATAGTCGTTTGATTGTTCTCGATGCTACGACAGGGCAAAATGCCCATTCTCAGATAGAGGCCTTTTCAGAAGCAATCGATATTACAGGTATGGTCATGACAAAGCTTGATGGCTCTGCAAAAGGCGGTGTCATTGTGTCTTTGGCTGATAAATATAAAATGCCGATCCATGCCATTGGAATTGGCGAAAAAATAGAAGATTTAAGACCATTTAAAGCACGCTCTTTCGCGCGTGGATTGATGGGCTTAGAAGAATAAAAAACAGGAGTATAGTAAAAATGGTAAAGAAGAAAATCAAACCAATAGAGCAGGGAACAGACCCCAAATTATTCGATGATGCGGTTAGCGCATTTCATTATGTTGAGCAAATTTACAATCGTAATACAAATTACTTACAAGAATGTTTTAAAGAATTTGGTAATGGCGTTGATTTTGAAGAACGTGTCCACGCCTATTATCCTTATATTCAAGTCACAACGACAAGCACTGAATATGATCAAGACAATCGTCTTTCATATGGCTATGTTTATAAGCCAGGCACATATCGTACAACGGTTACAAGACCAGATTTATATAAAGAGTATTATATCAATCAAATCAGCCACTTAATGAGCTCTCATAAAGTAAAAATTGAAGTTGGTGTAAGTGATACCCATATTCCAATTCACTTCTCTTTGGGCGAGACAATTCATTTAGAAGGCGAGCTGACACCTGATCGTTTAAAATATTTACCTGAATATTTTGACTTGCCTGATTTGGTTTATATGGATGATTCAATTGCCAACGGGACATTTTATCCAAAAGAAGGCGATCCGAACCCACTTGCCTTATTTACGGCACCACGCGTTGATATTTCGCTGCAACGTTTAAAGCATTACACAGCCACCAAGGCAGAGCATTTCCAAGGCTTTGTTTTATACACAAACTATCAGTTTTATGTTGATGAGTTTATTCGTTTGGGGCGTGAATTAATGCTTCATACAGATGATGCAGAAGAAGCCATGTATCGCCAGCAATTCACAGAATTTGTAGAGCCGGGCGACTTTATCACGCCGAACCAGAACATGGTTGATGAAGATGGCAATCTGGTTAATAAAAATGCCGGTGCCCATGGCACAAAGGCAGCTCGCATGCCACAAATGCCTGCCTATCATTTAAAGCGTGCAGATGGGTTGGGGATTACACTTGTCAATATTGGTGTTGGACCTTCGAATGCGAAAACAATTACCGATCACATTGCTGTTTTAAGACCGCATGCTTGGTTAATGTTGGGGCATTGTGCAGGTCTTAGAAACTCACAAAAAATGGGCGATTACGTTTTGGCTCATGGGTATATGCGTCTTGATCATGTTTTGGATAATGACTTATCCCCGCAAATTCCATTACCACCACTAGCCGAAGTTCAGGTCGCCTTGGAACAGGCTGTTGGGCGTGTGACAGGTCTTCGTGGTTATGAGTTAAAGAAGATTATGCGCACAGGTACGGTCGCGACAATCGATGATAGAAACTGGGAATTACAAGATTACCGTATCCCATTGCAAATTCTATCTCAATCAAGAGCTGTTGCGATGGATATGGAATCGGCCACCATTGCTGCTAATGGCTTTAGGTTTAGAGTGCCTTACGGAACGCTTTTGTGTGTTTCGGATAAACCGCTTCACGGACAATTAAAGCTTCCCGGAATGGCGGATACATTCTACCGTGAGCGTGTGGATCAGCACCTTCAAATTGGTATGATGGCCTTAGAGTTGATGCGTGATAACGGTTTGGAGCGCTTACACAGTCGTAAACTGCGCAGTGTTGGTGAAGTCGCTTTTAGATAGTTCTTACATTTTTTACCTTAAAGCACATAGTTCGCGCGAAGATTTTTTTTCTTCCTTCTTATTTAGTTGACAAGAGTTTTGCATTATGTTAAATTACTCTCTTCAAAATCAATTATGTAAGAGGAGGTAGCAATGTCATTCTTACGCAAAGATTTTTTTCCTTTAATTGTTAATAGCGATGATGCATCACAATGGTTTGAAAGATTTGAATCTTTAAACTTTGTTGATCCGTTTGAGTTATCAGATAAGGAAAAAATAAAAACAGTATTAAATAATCAATTATCGAAAATAGGTAAAGACTTAAGTGTTTTAGATCCGTTCGGGTTTTCTACAAAAGAAGAAATGTCAATACGTCTTGATGCAGCCATCAATGAAGCAATTTTTAGTCACGCACAAACTCTTGTTTCATTAATGTCTGATGAGATTTTATCGGTTCATGAAATAAACTCTTACCAAGATAAGATATCAAAAATCTTGGCCTTTTCGGACAAGACTTATATAGACCTGATGGCAGGTATCAATAAAGAAGATTCAGTTTCTTTTGATAGTGAAGAGAAGGCGCGTGAAGCTTACAATGATATTGTTCAAGAGGCTTATTATTCTGCGGCGTTAAACATCTTCTCAATTATAGAGCAACGCCCTAATTTTTATGATTATAACCCAGCTAGAATGGGCTTTAACCGTACAATCCGAGATGATATTGCTCAAATAAATATGGGTGTTGAAAAATCTGGTAAGACTTTAGCTGATTTAGTTCAAATAGCTGGAGCGACTGATTTGGACGTTGAAACCCGTATTGAGCAAGGGCGCAAGAGTGTAATGGTTGCAATGGCTCGCTCTATTTATAAGTATTTGTTAAAAGCACAAGTACCCTCAGCGATGGGAGATGCTTTTGTAAGTAAGACACTAAAAGACAGTATCTCTAAATATTTTGATCCGTTGCAAAAAGAAATTGAAATTCAGCTTGATAGAGCAGGGGCAGAGTATAAAGACTTGGATGTAGAGGGTAAGATGTCTAATCGTCAGGTAAAAGATAGTCTGCGCCGTGCTAAGTGTGCTATGCATACTAGAGTGGTGCGTAACCAGCGTGCAAAGTTTAGATCAGGACAAAGATTTTAAGATTTAAATTGTTATATCAATAGAAAAAAAGCGGTAACCCGTCCTTGGTATTACCGCTTTTCTTTATATTCTTTCTAGAAATGATCCCTTTGACTTAGACTAAAATATCAACAAATGATCCTCTTTGAGAGTTTTGTGATGCGTTAGCCACAGAGATATCTTCTGATTGACCGTTGCTTGAGGAAGCTGCGAAAGAGCCCTCCTGGCCTTCAGCAGAAGCTACTTGTTCTGCTTGCTCATAAGCGTTTACACGCTCAGGCTTTCTGAAATTTCCGTCTGTTGCGATTGTCTGAGATGATTCAGCCTCAAAGGGTTGAACGCGTTCAGAATCGGCTTTTTGTTTTTGAGTGTTCTGCTCTTTAAAGGCGACACTGTCTTGCGCAGGTGCTCTGACCTGTGCTGCTTGTATGTAATTATTTACGCCTGTGACTGCCATAATTTACCTTTCAATATAATTTCAAACCTAACCTATATTATTATAGAACAAAGAAATTAACAACTTCTTTACAAATTGAAGTTTTATTTTCACAAATAATTAATTTTTTTGCTTTAGACTGATATTCGTGGGGATTTCAGAAGAACTCAGCAAAACAATGTTTTACAATATAGAAGAGACCGTAATGATTGATATCAAAGAGATTTTATCGCTTGCTAAAGATAAGAGTGAAGAGGGGCGTGGTCGTTTAGATCAAGCACTTGGTGACGTCTTATCAAAAGATGAAGTTAAAACGCGTTCTGAAAAGGTTGATGCAGCAAGAACGATTAAAACTTTATTAAACCGTGCAACGGTTGATATTCGTACGTTATTAGCAGAAAGATTGAATGTTGAAAAGGATATGCCTATTCAGCTAATGATTGCACTTGCAACAGATGAAGAGATTGACGTTGCAAAGCCAATTCTGGCAAAAGCAAAGAGTTTTAAGGATGAAGACTGGGGTATTGTTATTGATGAGACAGGCTCAGATCACTGGTGTGAGATCGCTAATCGTGATGATCTTTCAACACCGACTTTAACCAAATTACTTGATAAAGAAGATGAGAAAACAGCCGTTAGAATTGTTGAAAATCAGAAGCTTACACTTCAACCTGTTTTAATGAGTATGTTGAAAAGGCTGGCTTTTAGGGTTGAGACATTGCATGTTCCATTATTAAATCGCCATGAAATTACACCAGAAATGGCAACAGAAATTTATTGGTCCGCTTCAGAAAGCTTAAGGGCTGCAATTGTTGAAAAATATGATGTCAGCCCATCTTTTCTTGATGAAGCCATGGAATCTGTGGTGCAAGAGTTAGTAAATGCTGCCCACGGTAAAAACGATATTACAGATGATCTTCAGATGATGGCGCAACGCTATGCAGAGCGAAAAGAAATAACGCCATCAATGATGACGAAGGTATTAAGGCGTGGTCAAATTGCTTTCTTCATTGCCTTATTATCGGAATATACAGATTTAAACATTGCCCTTACAAAACAGGTTGTGGCTAAAAAAGAGGGCGATTTATTGGCTATCTTATGCCGTGCAACAAGTATTATGAAGGCTGATTTTGCAACTTATTATCTCTTAACAAGACCTGCATTTAATCCTGAACAAAGAGGGCAAGGCGAATTAGCAAGTGCTTTATCTATCTATGATCGTTTAACGCGCGAAAAAGCCAAAACGATTATGCAACAATGGGTTAAATAATCTAATTGTTTTTAATTTTCTATCGCTTTTATACCAGGGAGTTCTTTTCCTTCAAGCCATTCAAGAAAAGCGCCGCCAGCCGTTGAAATGTACGTAAAGTCATTGGCTGATTTGGCTTTGTTAAGGGCAGAAACTGTGTCGCCACCACCGGCAATCGATTGAATTTCATTATTTCTAGTTTTATTGGCTACATATTTTGCCAATTGATTTGTGCCATTATCAAAAGGCTCAATCTCAAACGCACCCAGCGGACCATTCCAAACAACACTTTTACTTTTGTTGATGATTTCTTTTACATTCTCAATGCTTGTCTGCCCGATATCAAGTGCCATATCGCCTGTTTCAAGTGCGTCGATTGATTTTGTTTTGTGGCTTGCATTGGCTTTAAACTCTTTAGCGACAATCAAATCTTTGGGCAAGATAACCTGACAATTATTCTTTTCTGCTTCTTCTAAAATACTAAGAGCTGTTTGCTTCATCTCCATTTCAAATAAAGAGGCTTTCATATCGTATCCTTGGGCATATAGAAAAGTATTTGCCATACCACCACCAAGAACAAGGTAATCGGTTTTCTTAACTAAATTCTTTAAAAGATCAATTTTACTTGCGATTTTGGCGCCGCCGACAAGGGCTGTTAATGGTCTTTCTGGGCTTTCTAAAATTTGATTTAAGCTGATCAATTCTTTTTCCATCAATAATCCAGCATAAGAAGGAAGGAAGCGAGTAACACCAACGGTCGAGGCATGGGCTCTATGTGCTGTGGCAAATGCATCTTGTACAAATATATCGCCCATTTTACTAAGCTCAATGGCAAGGCTTTCGTCATTTTTTTCTTCGCCTTCTTCAAAACGAATATTTTCATGTAAAGCCACATCGCCTTCTTGTAGGGCAATTGGCGCTTTTAAAAAGAATTTAACGGATTTATCAAGTTGATCGCTTAAATAATCGGCAACGATTTTTAAGCTTAGAGACGCTTGTCTTTTGGCCTTCGGGCGACCTCGATGCGATAAAAGAATAATTTTTGCACCATGATCTTGTAAGTATTTAATTGTTGGCAGGCTTGCATCAATGCGCGTTGTGTCTTGGATAATTCCATCATCAGAAACAGGCACGTTATAATCCACGCGGACGAGAGCCACTTTACCCTTTAAATCAATATCTTTAATCGTTTTAAAGTTCATCTTTTTTAAGTCCTTTAATTAATATGTTTTGATTTTTCTGTTGCTTTTAAAAGGCCTTCACAAATGCTTCTATCATTTGAAGAATGGCCACCTGTATTAACCATGATGAGATCAAGTTCTCGCCATGCTTTGCTTAGCTCATATGCTGAAATATTGGGGCAAATAATGTCATAGCGCCCTTGAATAGCAGTTGCGGGAATATGTTTGATTTTATCGATATTTTCTAAAAGGTAATTATCAGTTTCAAATTTATTATTTAAAAAATAATGGGTTTCAAGCAGCGCCATAGCCCAAGCATTCAAGCGCTTTTTATCCGTATTGAAATGGACTGGCTCTGGGATTAGATGAGCGCATTTACTTTCATACTCAACCCAATATGTTCCAAATAAAATCTTTTCCTCATCTGTGCCATTTAATAATTTTTGATAGTAAAAATTAAGAATGTCATCCTGACTTTCGTCAGGGACAATGGATTTTAATTTTTCAAAGGCATCTGGAAAAAATTGTTTCATATGATCTAAGAACCAATCAATCTCAGATTGGCGCATGAGAAATATACCTCTTAAAATGAGGCTGATACATTTTTCAGGATGTGCGATTGCATAAGCAATTGAGAGAGTGGAGCCCCAAGATCCACCAAATACATGCCATTTATCAATTTTTAAAGTCTCACGGATTGCTTCCATATCTTTGATTAAATGGCTTGTCGTATTATTTTTTAATGCGCCCAAAGGTTTTGATTTTCCGCATCCTCTTTGATCAAAAAGAATAATTTTATAATGTTTGGGATCAAAGAACTGTCTACATTGCGGGCTTGTACCAGCGCCAGGGCCACCATGTAAATAAACAACAGGCACACCATTTTCATTGCCGCTAACCTCATAATAAATCTCGTGCCCATCTTCTGTTTTTAAAAAATCAGTCAGAAAAGGTGTGATTGGCGGGTATAAAATATCGCTGTTATCAGGCATGAAAATATAAAAGATGTGTGAGTGAGTAAATAGTTACTTAATTGATTCTAGGCAATATTTTCGCGCTTTGCAAGAAAGCGATTGGTTCTTTTATAAAATAATAATTTGATTTGGCTTTTCAATTTTTATCATTGGACCATAATAGCTTTGAACAAATCCACGGACTTCGATTTTATCATTGAGTGAAACCTTATTTTTATAATGTTCTTCCCAAAGCTCATTTGGCATCATGATTGTAAAATCAGTTTTCCAATCATCGCCAAAATTTAAATAAGTCATGGTTTTAGCCGAATGAATTTTAACAATTGTCCCCGATACAATTGCAAAACAATCAATGCAAACATCTTTGGCTGTTTTTGAGGGTGTGCTTTTTTTCCAAAGACCAGTCTTATTTTGTTTGGCCGTTCGTTCAATTGAAATAAGGGAACTCAAACCTTTGTCTGAAAGACCATCTTGGTTTAGAACGCTTAAACCTTGAGATAGCAGAGTTTCATAAATTTCCAAATTATCTGGCATAACGGACATTACACCATATCTATTTTCACCTATTTCCTGAAAGCCATCTTGACTAGAAAAAGCTATGTGGGGCTTGATCTGATCTTGGTAATCAATTGGCGCGCTTAATCCATAAAGACGGTATTCTTTATCGCTAAATTTAAAATCAAATACAGTATCTGAATAAATTAGAGGGGGCTCAGCCAGAATCGGGCAGGGCGCAACCGCAATAAAAAACCCCCATAAAATTATGAGGGCTTTTAATTTTGTAAAAGAATAAAGTCTATTAACCTTGTTCCAAGAATAAATCATTGTAATTCACAGTCTTTTGCAAAAGTGAAGCCTTTAACTTATCCATAGCACGTTGTTCAAGCTGACGCACGCGTTCTTTACTAACGCCTAGTTCATTGCCAAGTGTTTCTAAGGTTACACCATCTTCGGTTAATCTGCGATCAAGGATGATTTTGCGCTCTCTGTCTGATAAATCAAGAAGGGCGTCTTTCAACCATTTAGATCGTGTTTTAGCATTCTTCATGCCAAGTACAATGTCTTCTGGATTTGGGCGCTCATCAGATAAAGATGACTGCCATTCACTTGTTCCATCTTCGCCACTCATAGGGGCGTTAAGGGAATGGTCACTAGCAAAAATACGACCTTCCATTTGGTCAACATCTTGTTTTCTGACGTCTAATTCCTTCGCAATGCGCTCTTTCGTCGCCTCACTCATGTAATCAGTATCATCTTCTGAACGACCCTCGATTTGGGCGCGAAGGCGTCTAAGATTAAAGAATAAAGATTTTTGCGCCGCAGTTGTACCCGTTCTAACAATTGACCAGTTTCGAAGAACATAGTCTTGAATTGCAGATCTAATCCACCATGTTGCATATGTTGAAAAGCGAAGCTCTCTGCTTGGTTCAAAGCGGGAGGCAGCTTCCATAAGGCCAATGTTTCCTTCTTGGATTAAATCGCCAAAAGGAAGACCATAATTTTTAAATTTTGAAGCCACAGAAACAACAAGCCTTGTATATGAGCTAATTAACTCATGCAATGCTCTCTCATCCTTGTCATCACGCCATTTGCGGGCAAGGTCTAACTCATGTTCTTTTTCAAGCAAAGGTTGATCCATCGCTTCTCTGATGTAATCCATATTTGCTTTTTGAGTTTTTGGATCATCTATATGTGCCATGATTGAAAATAACCTTTCGTTGTATTTGGTACTATTAATACGTACAAACCATTCGGTTGGTTCAGTAAAAAGGTTAAAAAGTTTTTTATTTTTTTTGTAAAAAATTTATGCAGCGTCTGCAATTTCAATCACTAAGATTTCACAATCTTGCTTAGAATCTATATTTAATGTATCAATTTCAAACACTTCTGCGCCGTCGCCAGCTTTCAGTGTTTGATCATTAAGTGTTACTTCGCCTTCGGAAATTAGAATATAAGCAGGGGCTTTTAGATTGTGTTTAATCTGATTTCCCGATTTTATTCGGCCTGCATATATTTCGGCATCTTGGTGGATATAAATTCCATCACTGTCTTCTTGCCCAGAGACAATCAATTTTAGCTTATCATCAACAAAATCTTTTGGAAATTCTCGTTGTTCCCAGCGTGGCTCAACATCTCTTTTCTTTGGTGTAATCCAGATTTGATAGAGAATAGTGTCTTCATCTTCTAAATTATACTCGGCATGCACGACACCTGTTCCAGCACTCATAACCTGAACATCGCCAGCATTTGTTTTGCCTTCATTGCCCATGCTGTCTTTATGCGTAATAGCACCTTTTCTGACATAGGTTATAATCTCCATATTGTCATGCGGGTGGGGATCGAACCCTGTCTTGGCGGCAATAATGTCATCATTAATAACGCGCAAAGAGCCAAAGTTCATGCGTGTCGGATTGTAATAGTTTGAAAAACTAAAATGATAGCGCGTATTTAACCAGCTATATTTTGCATGGCCAAGTTGTTCTTTTGGATAAATTTTTAACATGAAATCCTCGCCTTCTTTTTATGATAAAAGATATGGATTTATTTTTATCATTTTCAATCAGGCAAATTATGCGATGTAATAAAAAAAAACTGCTTAAAAATTTAAGCAGTCTTTTTTAAACATTTTCATGTGTAAGGAAGCTCAATAAAAAATTAAGCCGCAGCCTCAAACAACACCTGTTGTAAGCGCTCTGCAGCGATTTCTTCGTCAATGTCCTCAACAGCTGCAACTTCTTTTGCAAGTCTGTGTAGAGCTGATTGGAAGATTTGACGTTCTGAATAAGATTGTTCTGTGTCATCATTTGCACGGCGTAGATCGCGAAGAACTTCTGCAATTGAAACTGGGTCGCCTGAGTTGATTTTTGCTTCATACTCTTGAGCGCGTCGGCTCCACATTGTTTTCTTAACCTTTGCTTTGCCTTCTAGAGTATCTAGCGCATCTTTTAAGCGATCCTTAGAGCTAAGTTTGCGCAGACCTGAGTCTTTTGCCTTGATCACTGGTACTTTTAAGCGGAGGCGATCATCTTTGAAGCTAATTGCATATAGTTTCATTTCCATGCCACCGATTGTTTGTGTCTCAATACCTTCAACGATACCAACACCATGTGCAGGGTAAACGACCATATCGCCTTCAATAAATGTACTTTCTGTTGCGCTCATTCTTATTGCTCTCTTTCTATATTGTTGTAAATAACTCTTTATCTTCTTCTTGCGATCTCTCTTGTCTGGGTGCGCATCTTTATTAACATCAAAAAAAATTTAAAACTTCTCTTGACGATCCGTAAAAAGGGCTTTAATCAATAAATATATTGCTAGCTTGCCATTCGTGCGTCTGTGTCCCAGAAATTACATAATAGTAAAAAAAATCTTAATTTTCAAGTAAAAAATTTTGCAACTGCGAGATTAAGTGTTTTAGCGGTGTGCAATAACGCCTTATGACCAAAGTATTATTTAGCCTAATCGCCTTCGCCAGGTTCTTCTGATAATAAATCAAGCTTATCTTTTACATCTTTGAACTCTTCAGCTTCTGGAAGAGCATCTTTTTTACGCGTGATATTTGGCCATTCTTCTGAATATTGGCGGTTTAATTCAATAAATTTATCGGCTTCGGATTCGGTGTCAGGAATAATCGCTTCGATTGGGCATTCTGGCTCACATACACCACAATCAATACATTCATCAGGATGGATAACAAGCATGTTCTCGCCTTCATAAAAGCAATCAACAGGACAAACTTCCACACAATCTGTGTATTTACATTTGATACAAGCATCCGTAACAACAAAAGTCATAATTATACCTTTAAGATATTTTCTTAAATAATGTGAGAAGGGAATATAGCTCAATTTAGCTTTTAAATCAATTTTTTATGGAGCATTTATAAATTTAAATTAAACCGATTAAAGAACTGAACCGTAAAGATATTTGGAATAGTTAATTTTAAAAAAGAAAGTTTTTTCATGTCTAAAACAATTTTCGTTGCTGGGGTTCATGGTGGCGTTGGTCAAAGCCTAGCAAACCAACTTATTAATGACGGCTATAAAGTTATTGGAAGTGCAAGAGGTATATCAAAAGTTGATTTGGATTTAGAAGAAGTCATAGAGCTTGATGTTTTAGATGAGGCGAGTGTCAAACCAGCATTAGAAAAGCTTAGCCAATATGATATCGGTGGCTTTGCCTATTGTATTGGGTCTATTGTCTTAAAACCCTTCGCTTCGGCCAATATTGATGATTTTAAGCAAGCTTATGATTTAAATGTATTGGGTGCTGTCAGGCTTATGAAGGGGTTGGCGGGTAATTTAAAGAGAAATGAAGGTTCTGTAGTTCTATTTTCAACGATCGCTGCCAGAAATGGTTTTTCTAACCACAGTGTGATTGCAAGTGCAAAAGGGGCGGTTGAGGCATTGGGGCTCTCATTGGCGGCTGATTATGCACCAGACATCCGTGTTAATGTGATTGCACCAAGCTTGACAGAAACACCTTTAGCACAGATGATAACAAAGTCAGAACAGATGGTCGCATCTATTTCAAAAATGCATCCAATTCCACGCTTGGGTCAAGCACAAGATTTGTCAAATATGGCTGAGTTTCTTCTTAGTGAAAAAAGTGGTTGGATAACAGGGCAAGTGATCCATATTGATGGTGGTAGAAGTACAATTAGGACAAAGGGGTAATCATAATGATTTTTAATTTAAGAGTTTTTATTGGGGCTTTGTTTTGTTTGGTTTTAACTTTTTCTTCGCCTGATGCATTCGCCAAAACAAACTTCAAGCCAAGTTATGAGACGATTGCCTTTGATGTTTATCGTGACGATGAATTATTCGGTACACATGACATTACATTTACAACCAATGAAGATGGCACAGTTACCGCCGAAATAGAAATCATATTAGTGGCAAAGGTTCTTGGCTTTGATGCGTATAATTATGATCATGTGAATACAGAGACTTGGCGCGATAATCGATTGATTAAATTATCTTCAAAAACAATTGAGGATGGCGAACAAGATCAAGTAGAAGTCACAGTTAGGCAAGATCACTTAGACGTTCGTGGTTCTAAATTTGTTGGGAATAGACCAATGGGGACATTCTCGACCTCATATTGGAACAGAAATATTGTTGGTAAAACGGAATTAATTAACTCTCAAACCGGTGAAATCGTA
Source organism: Rickettsiales bacterium (assembly GCA_002720935.1). Taxonomy (GTDB): domain Bacteria; phylum Pseudomonadota; class Alphaproteobacteria; order Micavibrionales. Next base: position 53,716 of record PBIV01000009.1, read on the forward strand.
GTTTTAGATTTTGAGCCTTTAAAAAAAGAGCAAGCGATTAAGGCAGGCAGCCATTGTTATAAAACATCGGGCGATTTGGAATTAACGCTTTGTTATGATGTGCAAACAAATAAATGGAATGCTATGGAGTTTGATTATGAGGGCTATTTCATTGAATATCGTGTGCGCCCAAAAGATCAAGCAAAACCAATCTTTGATGATGAGCCTTTACCAGAAGATGGCGAAGAAGCAGCAGAAGAAGAATAAAAGCGCATCTCTATGGCAAATTTGATTGTAATATTGGGCGATCAGCTCTCAAAAGAAAACCCTGTTCTCAAGCAAGCTGTAAAAAGCAAAGACACTATTCTAATGGTTGAGGTCATGGAAGAGGCGAGTTATGTTGAGCATCATCCAAAAAAGATTGCGTTGATTTTTTCAGCGATGCGCCATTTCGCAAAAGACTTAAAAGATGATTGTTATAACGTTCGCTATGTTCAGCTAAAAGATAAAGATAATACAGGCAGTTTTACGAGGGAAGTAAAGCGGGCTTGCGATGATTTAGATATCGATGAAATCAAAGTTCTATATCCTGGCGAATACCGTGTGTTAAAAGCCATAGAGCAATGGGAACACCAAACGGGCAAACCAACAACAATTTTGGATGATGATCGTTTCTTTTGTACTATTGATGATTTTAGAAAATGGGCTGAAGATCGCAAAACCCTTCGTATGGAGTATTTCTATCGTGAAATGCGAAAAGCGCATAACATTCTCATGGATGGCGATAAGCCAAAAGGCGGGGAATGGAATTATGATGATCAAAACCGTAAATCAATTCCCGATAATTTATCAATTCCAAAACGGCTCACATTTGAACCGGATGAAATCACGGGCGAAGTTCTTGATTTAGTAGAGAAAGAGTTTGGCGATAATTTTGGCGATTTAAAACCATTTTGGTTTGCCGTGACTAGGGAAGATGCGCTAAAGGCTTTGGATCATTTTCTGGATGATTGCTTAGACAAATTTGGCGATTATCAAGATGCTATGGTGCATAATGAGCATTTATTGTTTCACTCGTTGTTATCGATGTATATCAATATCGGGCTGCTTGAGGCTAAAGAAGTCGTTGAGAAAGCCGAAAATCGTTACACCTATGGCAATGCGCCTTTAAATGCGGTGGAAGGCTTTATCCGTCAAATTATCGGCTGGCGAGAATTTATTCGAGGCATCTATTGGATGCATATGCCAGACTATGCGAATGAGAATTTCTTAAGTGCCAAACGGTCTCTGCCTGATTTTTATTGGTCTGGGAAAACGGATATGAATTGCATGGCGCAAGCCATTGGGGCAACCAAAGAAAACGCCTATGCCCATCATATTCAACGCCTCATGATTGCGGGCAATTTTGCCCTTCTTGCGGGGATTAAGCCTGATGAAGTTCAAGAATGGTATCTGGCCGTTTATGCAGATGCCTTTGAATGGGTTGAGATGCCAAATGTTGTTGGGATGGCATTGTTTGCTGATGGCGGTGTCTTTGCAAGCAAGCCTTATGCGGGCGGTGGTTCTTACATCAATAAAATGTCTGATTATTGCAAAAATTGTTATTATGCCGTTTCAAAAAAGAACGGCGAGAGGGCGTGTCCATTCAACTATCTTTACTGGAATTTCCTGATTGAAAATGAAGACAGGCTCAAAAACAATCCGCGTGTCGGGATGATGTATTCAACATTGGGGCGCATGAGTGATAAGAAGGTTGAAGCAATAAAGGCGGATTCAGAACGGTTTTTATCAAAGTTAAAACCCTATAAAAAGGGTTGAACAGTCTTGATTATGGGGCTAAAAGAATAAATTCTTTTAAAAACGAGCCGACTCTTAGTAGGCTATAAGGGCATTTTTTAAATAATAACAAGGACTTTAAAAATGGTTTGGGATAAAAATACACAAGCAAAATTAGCCGATTATATCGAATTTTTTGAAACATTATCGCCTGAAACAATTGATCATCTTGATGAACATGTGACAACAGACGTTAACTTTGTTGACCCGTTCCAAGACGTAACTGGTGTTGAGGAAATGAAATTTGTTTTATCAAAGATGTTTGTTGATACAGATGCCGCTAAATTTGAAGTCCTTGATTATGCCTTTGGCCAAAAACAAGCAGCTTACTTAAGGTGGGATTTTACCTTTAGATCAAAGGGCAAAGAAAAAACTTGGCACTTCCAAGGGATGAGCGAAGTTCACATCAATGATGAAGGTATGATCTCAAAGCATATTGATCACTGGGATTCGGCTTCTCAACTTTATGAGAAAATGACTGGTATCGGCTCAATGGTACAGTTTTTAAAGAAAAAAGTTATCTAAAAACGGGTTTATTTAGTCGCCACTTGCATGAGCTCAAGCGTGACTTGATTGTCTTGTGCGCTAAGGCTCGCCTTTGCCCCAATGGGAAATGTTGCCATGGCGCCCAAATGTCCAAATGGCGCCTTCGTGATAATTGGGAAATCGGTATCGCTACTCATACAATGCTCTTTTATCAAGTCTTCTAGGGAATAACCAAAGGGAGTTTTGCCTGTCGCATAGTCAACGCTTTCAGAAAATCCGCCAAATATGATACCTGCACAATCATCAAAATAACCGTGACGTTTAAAAAACAAAAGCATTCTATCAAGGTTCCATAAGGTTTCTTTTTCATCTTCAATAAAAACAATTTTGTCTTTAAAATCAGTTAGATATTTTGTTTTTATCATGTTTTGGATTAGCGTTAAATTGCCCCCGACAAACAGACCCTCGCCAGTTCCTTGACGGATAATTTGACTTTTATCCATGTCGTATTGAAAAAGGTTACCATTCGCTACAGTTTCAAAGATATCAAAATGTTGATTAACATCCTCGGTTGGATGCGTTAGTCGGTGCAGGTCAGGACCATGAAACGTAATTAGCCCTGTTTGTGCATGAAAAGCGTTAAGCAACGCGCTTGTATCACTATAACCACAAAAGATTTTTGGATTTTGTTTGATTAGCTCGTAATCAATATGATCTAGAAGATGGAGCGCTCTGTTCCCACCTGACGTTACGATGATTGCATCAATCTCTGGGTTTGCAAAAACATCATGAAGGGCATTTAAGCGGTCTTCTATTGTGCCTGCTTGTTTATGATGGCGAAGCTTTGTTTGCGGGTGAACATAAGTGTTATAGCCCCGATTTTGGATGAATTCAGTCGCTTTGGCAATTGTCTCATCCGACACATAATGCGACATGGAGATAACACCAATTGTGTCGCCTTTATTTAATTTTTTTGGGGGTAAAATATTCATATACTAAGGATGGCGTTAAACCATGGTCTTATCAAGCAATATTTTAAATCTAATTCTCTAAAGTTAGATGAACAACGTCAATGCGCTCACTTAAAAAGCCAGCAGCACAATAGGCAAAATATTGTTCCCAAGTGCGTTTAAACTTATTATCAAAGCCAAGCATTAATGCCTTGATCCAGTTTTGTTGAAAGCGATCATTCCAATTCATCAAGGTTTGCGCGTAATCATGACCAAAAGAGCGAATTGAGACCTCTTTTAGATCTGATTGTTTAACGATTTCAGTTAATTTTTCTTTTGTTGGGAGCATACCGCCAGGGAAAATATATTTTTGAATATAGTCGCCTTTTTTTCGGTACTCATCAAAATGCTTTTCATCAATTGTAATAATTTGTAAAGAGGCCTTGCCTTGCGGTTTTAAATATTTTTTCACAGCCTCAAAATAGGTTGTCCAGTAACTCTCGCCAACGGCTTCGAACATTTCTATTGAAACGATTTTATCAAAAGTTTCTGTTACATCACGGTAATCTTGGAAACGGATTTCAACCAAATGCTCTAAACCTGCTTTTTTAATGCGGTTTTTTGCAAATTCATATTGTTCATTTGAAATTGTAAGGGCTGTTACTTTTGCATCATAGCGAAGGGCTGCATATTCAGCAAAACCACCCCAGCCACAACCAATCTCTAAAACGTGCTCGCCTTTTTTCAAGTTTATTTCACGGCAAAGCGCTTCATATTTCTCATATTGCGCGTCTTCTAAGCCCATATTTTCGTTCGTGAAGAGGGCTGATGAATAGGTCATGCTTTTATCCAGCCAAAGACTATAAAAGTCATTACCTAAATCATAATGAGCAGAAATATTTTTCTTTGAGCCTTTGCGTGTATTGGGTCTTAACGCATGAATAATTTTTGAGATTAGCTTTGACCACTTATTGCCCAGAATAACATCTTCGATTGCATGCTCGTTAACCAGACATAATGTATATAGGGCTGTTAGGTTGGGGGTGTCAAAATCGCCATCAATATAAGCTTCACAAATTCCAAGTGAGCCGCCCGTTAAAAAACGGCGGAAACAGCGCTCTTTATGAACAAACATCTCAGCTTCAATGAGGGTGCCGTCATTGGTTCTATTATTTGTAAAATGCTCAATTTTTTGACCATCATCCAAATAAATTGTCAGATTGCCAAGCGTAAAGTTTTTCAAAAGGGATTTGATCATGCGCATTGTAGCGCTTAATTTTTCAGACTTATTATAGCGAAGGGAAATATCAGTTTTATTGCGTTCTAAAAAGTTTTTGAGCTGTATGCTGGCAATGTTTTTAACGCCATTATTTTTAAGACCAAGATCGCCTTGATTAATCACTTTTTCTAAAATAGGGGATTGTCTAGTTTGCCCATAATAGGGGATGTTATCTGTTTGTGAGCTCATTTAAACATACCTTTTAGCTGTGTGTGTTATTCTATAATTACTGTTTAATACGTGTGGTTATTGTCACTGGATTAATTTTTTTTTAACTAACATCTTTGTTAGGCGGTTTTGTCCATTTATAAAATTTTGCCCCTTTGCGCCAAAGGTGGAAAGCTTGTATGTGAATTGTAGTCATAATTTTTAGGGTCATAAAAGGAAATTTAAAAAAACATTTTAATAAATTCTTTTCACTAAGGTCTGTATCTTTGCCTGTCCAAGTAGCTAATAAGAACGGCTTTTCTTCGATGCGCTCATCTATTTTAAAATCAAGCTCTTCAAGAGGTTCTTTGCCTTTAAAGTGATATGTTGCATCCATCTGAATGAATGGTGAGACATGAAAAATCTTATCTTTTGAGTGATGATTTAAATTTTCATCGGTAATTTTACAAAAATAGCCGTGTTGATCGCCAAATGTGTTTTTGACCTCATACAGAATTCCGATCAGTTTTTGATTCGAACCATAACAATAATAAATAGTCAGCGGATTAAAGACATAGCCCAGAACACGCGGAAAACATAAGGCATAAATCTTGGCGTTTTCCAAATCCACATCAAAATCTTTCGCACGGCTGATGACCCAATCTTTAACAGGGGTGCCATCTCTAAGCCCGTGGTCTTTATCGTAAAAACTGAACAGGTTGAAAGAGTTATAGGAGAGCCATTTATACTGATTCTTTAGCTCGCTCAAATCATCTAGATCAAGCAGGAGACTAAACACACTATAGCGAAAATCATGCTCAAAAGGGGAGAAGCGTTTGTGGTAAACATGCCCTAAATATAATCTTGATTTTAAAGTTTTTGAGCTCATTTAAGCGACTTTATTCTTGGCTTTATAATTAAGGGCAGTGCAGTTCATCTTGGCGGTTGATTTTTCGTCTACATTCCAAGGTCTTTGAATGTGTGTAATCTGTTCCGCAACGGTCAAGCCAGCTGTTGCACCATCTTCATGGAAGCCATAGCCACACCAAGCCCCGCAATACCATAAATTATCAACACCTTGTATCGTATTAAGCTCTTTTTGAGCGTCCATGGCGTCTTGGTCAAAAATTGGATGCTCATAGTTAATCTCACGAATTGTTTTATCCAAGGCAGGTTTCTTGAATGGGTTTAAAGATACAAAATAATCTTCTTCAATCATGTAGTTTTGTAATCTATTCATCCAATAAGTCACAAAAACAGGCGTATCAATGACACTGTGCTTATTGGTTAAGCCCATGTAATTCCAGCTAGACCATAGTTTTTTAATCTTTGGCATTAGGCTTTCATCTTGATGGAGATAGGCTGTGTTTTTTGAATACTTAAACGCACCCAATACAGAAGTTTGTAAGTCTGTTGGTGTCTCTATAAGATCAAGAATTTGATCGCCATGACAGGCAAAAACGATCTGATCAAATATTTCTACTTCGCCTGATTTAGTTGTTAGTTTCCACTTGCCTTTATCTCGTCCTATTTGAATCGCAGCATCGTTTATTACGATTTTATTTTTAAATTCCTTTGTGATTTTTCGCACATATTCACGCGAACCACCCGTGACAGTGCGCCATTCTGGGCGATCGGTCAGTAAAAGCAAGCCGTGATTTTGACAAAAACGAATAAAGGACTGGGCGGGAAAACCCATCATTTGATTAGGCGGCATGGACCAGATGGCTGATCCCATCGGAATTAAGTGATCTCTGATAAAAGCATCTTTATAATTATTTTTCTTTAAATATTCCCCTAATGAACCACTAGCACTTCCCTGTTCCAAATCAATGGGGGCTTGTTTGTAAAAGCGAAGCAAGTCTTTGATCATTGAATACATACGTGGTCTAAAGAAGTTTCGTTTTTGCCCAAACAAAGTCCAAAAATCATCGCCTGCATACTCAAAATTTCCTTTATCCATTGAGATGGCAAAAGACATATCGCTTGCTTCTGTATCAACATCGATTGTCTCAAATAGATTGATTAAATTAGGGTAAGTCCATTCATTATATACTATAAAGCCAGTGTCGACAGGCGTTTTAGAAGGGGTGTCGACCGTGTTTGAATGCCCACCAATTCGCGCGTTTTTCTCAAAAATTCTGAAATCGAAACCACATCGATTTAAATGCCAAGCACAAGCAAGCCCAGTAATGCCAGAGCCGATAATTGCTATTTTTTGATTTTTAAAATTGCTCATGATAATAGTCTACTTGGATTCTTTTTAAATTGCTTATGATGCTTTTTTGACATTCTCATAAGCTTCTAATGCTTTTTCTCTAGCTTGTGAGTGATCAACAATTGGTTTTGGATATGTCTCACCTAATTTCACGCCCGCTTTTTTCAAGACATCCTCTGGGGCTTCCCATGGGGTGTGAATATGCTTTGTATCAAGTTTTTTTAATTCTGGTACATATTTACGAATATAGTCTCCATCGGGATCAAATTTCTTTGATTGTAAGATTGGGTTAAAAATTCTGAAATAAGGGGCAGCATCAGCGCCACAGCCAGCAATCCATTGCCAGCTCGCAGAATTATTGGCCAAATCAGCATCAACCAAACAATCCCAGAACCATTCTTCGCCGTGATGCCAGTGAATGCGCAAATGTTTTACCAAGAATGATCCAACAACCATGCGGCAACGATTATGCATCCAGCCTGTTTGCCAAAGCTGTCTCATGGCGGCGTCAACAAGCGGGTAGCCAGTTTGACCTTTTTTCCATTTTTCCAAAGGGTCAAGATTTGTCGTCCATGGAAAATCATTGAAATTTTCATTTAGGGGTTTTCTTGGCATATCCTCTAAATAATATAGAAGATGATAACTAAATTCGCGCCATAAAACCTCTTTTAGGTATTTAAAAGCGCTTTTTTGTGAGGTGCCATCAAGCGTGTTGCTCTTCTCATATTTTTTAACCTCGTGCCAAATTTGTTTTGGGCTGATCTCTCCCCAGTGAAGGTGAGGGGATAGGCGTGATGTCTCATCCAAATCGGGGCGGTCTCTGTGATCTGAATATTCATTGATATCGCCGCTATCAATAAACTCTTCTAGCCGTTCAAACGCGCCTTGCTCGCCAGGTTCCCAAAGATCATAAAAGGCCGTGTCCCATTTAATTTTAGGCAGAAATCCAAACTCATCTAAGGTCATTGTTTCAAGCTTTTTATCAAAGGTAACAACTTCCTTTGGTTTATCAAGGGCGTCGGGGACTTGCTTTTCAAGGCACATTTTAGAAAATGGTGTGTAGACTTTATAAAAGCCGCCTGATTTATTTTCAATCGTCCATGGCTCATGAATGAGGTTGGCGTTATAACTTTTAACGACCATCTTCTCATTTGCACTAAATGTTTCTTTGATTTGCTTATCGCGTTCAATCGCAAAGGATTGATAAAGCCTGTTCCAATAAATATGATCAGCGCCAGTTTCTTTGACAATCTCTTCTAAGATTTTTAGCGGCTTGCCTTTTCTTAAAATTAACTCTAAGCCATAGTCATCTTTTAAAGATTGCGCAAACTTATCTAATGAGTGATGGAGCCACCAAAGGCTCGCTTCGCCAAATTTCCATTCGCCAGCTGTTTCTTCATCATGAATGAAAACTGGGATTAAAGGCTTTTGCAAGGCTGCCGCTTCAAAAAAGGCGGGGTTGTCTTTCAGTCTTAAATCTTGTCTGAACCAAACTATAATCGGTGTTTCACTCATAACTTCTCCAAAGTTTATAAAATAAGATTATAGTTCTTTACGATGCCAATGCCAAACTAGACCACAAAAATTTTAACCTTGACAAATTTGCGTAATATATTTAGCTTATGGAAAAATTTGAAATGATTT
>PBIV01000010.1 GCA_002720935.1 Rickettsiales bacterium
GGCTCGTGTGAGGTTTCTTGCGCGAGCCTCTTTTTTTGAGAAATCTTTTTCAAACCAATTTTTCAAATGAAGATAAACAACCCATTAAAAAGGATGGTCACAGATGAGTTTACAAACTTACCTAGAAGTAACAAACGCAGCGCTTTTAAGATTAGGGGCGAATAGGATTTCAGCGTTTAATGAAAAAACAACAGAAGCAGTTGTAACCAATGAAATTATTTTACCACTTCAAAGGGCGTTGCTTTCATCGCATCCTTGGGGGTTTGCCACCACCCAGTCAGAGTTGAGTGAATCGTCAAGCCCACCAATAGCGGATTTTGATAAGGCCTTTGATTTGCCAAGTGATTTCTTGCGTGTTATTTCGGCTGGCACTGGGAATAGAGGTGCTGGCTTGGATTATCGCATCCATCATAAAAAACTTCATACAAATGCGGATAATGTAAAATTAACCTATATTTTTGAGCCCAATCCCGATGACTGGCCACATTATTTCAGACAACTAATCTCAGCCCAGATGGCGGCAGAAATTTGTATTGCAATCACAGAAAGCACATCACGCTCAGAGCTGATGTTTGATTTAGCAGATAAAGAATTCCAACGCGCAAAATTAATTGATGCCCAACAAGAAAGCCCAGCTGCGATTGATGGTTTTTCACTTATTCAGGTTCGTGATTAAGGATTTATTTTTTTAAAAGGAGATTTTAATGTCTAGAATTCGACAAACCAAAACCAATTTCACAGCCGGTGAAATTTCAAGGCGCATGTTAGGGCGTGGGGATTTAAGAGCTTTTGAAAATGGCGCTTTAACATTAGAAAATGTCTTTATCCATCCAACTGGCGGTGTGACCAGAAGGCCAGGCACCAGCCTTATTGATGAGATTGATGACAATGGGCGCCTTATTGGTTTTGAATTTAACACCGAACAAACTTACTTACTTGTTTTTACCGATGAACAAATTGATGTCTATAAAGATGATGTGAAAGTCGCAACTCTTTCAAGCCCTTATACCTTTGCTCAATTGTCAAAAATTGTTTGGACACAAAGTGCAGACACATTGATTATTTGTCATCCTGATGTAGAGCCACAATTATTAACACGTTCATCCCATACAAACTGGGCGTTAAATGCGGTCACTTATAAAACAGAAGAAGGACAAACTTATCATCCTGTTCATCGTTTTATTGACCCGCAAGTCACAATTGACCCTTCTGGTGTTTCGGGCACAATTACACTAACCGCAAGTACAAATATTTTTGATGCCAGTTGGGTGGGAAAATTTATCGATATTTCTGATGGGCAAGTGGAAATCACGGGCTATACAAACGCAACAACGGTCTCGGCCAATGTTCTAAAAGAATTAAGCAATCATGATGAAACCAATATTTGGTACGAAAAAGCTTTTACCGATGAGCATGGTTGGCCGACGACTGTTGCTTTCCACCAAGATCGTTTGGTCTTTGGTGGATCAAGAGATTTGCCAAATCGCTTATGGTTCTCAAAAACAGGCGATATTTATAATTTCTCTCTTGGTGAAGGCTTGGATGATGAATCCATCTCTTTTGCCATTTTATCCGATCAGGTTAACGCGATCACAGCGATCTTTTCAGGTCGTCATCTTCAGGTCTTCACTTCTGGTGCGGAGTGGATGGTCACAGGCTCTCCCTTAACCCCATCAACGGTGCAAGTTACAAGACAAACCAGAATTGGCTCTCCGATTGATCGATATATCCCACCAATTAATATTGATGGGGCAACCCTCTTTATCTCTAGGAATGGTAAAGAAATCAGGGAATTTTTATATACGGACGTAGAAGCAGCTTATACAGCGACGGATTTAGCAATTTTAGCACGGCATATTGTCAATGCACCAATTGATCAAGATTATGATTCAAAAAGGCGTCTTTTGTTTGTTGTGATGGAAGATGGCTCAATTGGGGTCCTAACAGTTTATCGTGAAGAAGCGATAGCGGCTTGGACAACGATGAGTACACAAGGAACATATAAGGCCGTTGCCACAATCAATGGCGATATTTATTTCTTAATTGAGCGCAATTCCAAGATTTTATTAGAAAAACTAGATGAGACAAAAACCATGGATGTTGAAGATGAGTTAACATCAGAGACCCCAACAAATGCATGGCTTGACAATATGTTATATGCGGACAGCCATATTGCTTATATTGATGAAAACGGCTACACCGGAAACAGACATATTGATTCAAACGGCTTTTTTAGCACTGCATATTCTGTTTCCTCAGTTAAATTTGGATATCCTTTCAATAATATTATTGAACCTCTTCCCCCAAGTGTTTTATCGCCAAGTGGTAACGCGAAAGCATCGCGTTTGGTTGAGGCACGTTTTCGATTAGAAGACAGCGAAATTCTAAAATTAGATATCGGCCATGGCCTTGATGACTATCTGGCCAATGATTTTGATGAAGAAACGCCACAATTTACTGGCGATAAGGCTGTTCGCGCGATGGGCTGGCATAAGGATTTAACAAAACCTCTTTGGCGCATTGAGCAAAAAGAGGGAAAAGCATTTACTTTGCTCTCTGTTACCACAGAGACAAAGGTTAATGACTAATTTTTAAAAACGATAAAGGAGATATATTATGGGCGGAATAGCACCAATTTTAAGTACGGTTGGCGGTTTGGTTTCTGTTGGAACAACAATCGCAGCCAGTAATGAACAAGCTAAACAACAACAACGTCAAATTGAGGTTCAAAAGGCTGAAAATAAAATTGATCAAGAGGCTTATGAAGCAGATAGAAAAGATCGTCTAAAGCGTGCAGCCGCAGCTCAACGCGCTAGGTTTGGAGCAAGCGGTGTTTCAACCGCAGGCTCTGGATCGGCTGTATTGTTAGGCTTACAAGAACAAACGGATGATGAGATTGAGCAAAGAGCCACAATCAATAATTTGCGCAACCAAGCCTTAAGTGACACACAAAGCTCCCTTGGAAAACGAAGCTTACTCGATGCGGCGAGCTTATTTAGCCAAGTCAGATTTTAAATTTAAATGAAAACCGAATTGAGGCAGGCACAGTGTCATGCGAAATAAACAATAAAAACAAATCAAAAGAAATCTGTAATATCATCATTCATTTTTTGCCCGAAGCAATTGAGCGGGTTATTCAAACCTATAGAGAATTTACCAGCCAAGAGCTTTCATTTGAGGCAAAAGAATTTAGTCAACATCACACGGCTTGTAAGGCAGCGATTGCTCATTTAGAAGGCTTGATGAAAATTTTAAAATCACAAAGCAATCTGGCTGACACGCTGATCGAAGAAGAGTTAAGTGATTTATCAGATGTCAATATAACGCAATTAATTGAACAAGCAAAATCAGACTTAGAGAAAAAGTAATCATGGACAAATCATCAAATCAGAAACTTGGTTTTGATTTGTTTGTGGCTATTTGGAACAGATTACAAAACCAAACAACACCTGATATTCACTTGAAAATTACACAATTTTTAGAAAATAGCTGGGATAAGGGCGATAAAAGACTACTTCTAATGGCCTTTCGTGCCTGTGGTAAATCTACGCTCGTGGGCTTATTTTGTGCGTGGCTTTTATATCAAAATCCAAATTTGAGAATCTTGGTTTTGGCAGCGGACTTGCCTTTATCACGCAAAATGGTTCGAAATGTAAAACGGATTATTGAGCGCCACCCAATAACAAGGGTGTTAAAACCAAAAGCCCCAGACCAGTGGGCATCTGAACGGTTTACGGTTATCCGTGAAATTGAGAGCAGGGATCCGTCCATGTTGGCGCGATCTGTTATGGCGAATATGACGGGGAGCCGTGCTGATGTCATTATTTGTGATGATGTCGAGGTGCCCAATACGTGTGAGACAGCAGAGAAAAGAAGCACATTAAGAGAGAAATTGGCAGAAGCCGAATATGTCCTAGTGCCAAACGGCACACAGCTTTTTGTTGGCACTCCGCATCATTATGAAACAATTTATGCGCAGCACCCCCGAAAAGAGCTTGGCCAAAAAGATGTTTTCTTAAAGAGCTATAAACGGCTTGTTTTGCCAATCTTGAATGAGGCAGGTCAATCGGTTTGGCCAGAACGCTTTACGATTGATGATATTGAGCGTATGCGGCTGGTAACTGGGCCCAATAAATTCACAAGTCAGATGATGTTAAAACCAGTATCAATCACAGATAGTTATTTAGACCCTACTTTATTACGTTTTTATGATGATGAGCTAAATTACGGGGAAGCTAACGGACAACCATGGTTAAAAATTGGTGATGATCGCTTGATCGGGGCGAGTTGTTGGTGGGATCCTGCCTTTCATGGCAATAATGAAGGCGCTAATAAAAGACGAATTGGAGATAACAGTGTGATCGCGTGCCTTTATACAGGGGAAAGTGGGCGTGTTTATTTACATGGGCTTGAATATCTAAAAACCGACCCAACAAGAGACTTGGACGAGGCAAACCAGCAATGTGAGCAAGTCGCACAATTTTTAAAAGATAACTATTTAAGTTCTTTGACAATTGAGATTAATGGAATCGGTCGATTTTTACCAAATTTGTTAAAGCAATATTTAAAATCAATAAATATGGATTTTTCAGTACTTGAAAAAGCAAATACTACACCAAAGCATATCCGAATATTGGAGGCTTTTGATGCAAGATTAGCCTCGCGATCTCTATATGTTCATGAACAAATCACAAAAACAAATTTTGTTCGGGAAATGCGTGAATGGCGACCAGGATCGAGTCGCTCTGCTAGTGATGACGGATTGGATGCGGTGGCGGGTGCTTTATCAATAACACCATACCGTTTTAAAGCCTCAAGATCATCTTTAATAAAACAAAAAGATTGGCGCCCTACAGGGACAAGTTTTGAGGCCGATAATCACTTTGAAATTTAAAATAACATTTTTGATAAAATAATAATAAAAGGCGATAAATATGGATTTTTTATATAATGAATTACAAGATCACGGCATCTTATTACTCCTAACGGGCTTGGATATTCCTATCCTGCTTTCTTTTGTTTTGGCAATTATTAAAAATTACCGTGAAACCGATAAAAGATTTAATGATCAGGAAAAAGCACATGAAGTTTTAAAGGTTGAGCTGGAAAGACAGCTTAGTGAATATATGCTCAAAATTTCAAATGAGTATGCACGATTATCTGTTGTACGTGAAATTGAAAGACGCGTAGTCTCCCATCTTTTACGCATAGAATCAAAGCTTGATGTGACAGCTTTAAAAGCAGAAGCGGCCAATCAAAAAAGCCGATTTAGTATAGATCATTAATATTTCTCAATAAAATAACAAAAATGATAAAAGAAGGAGGCTTCATGGCAAGAGATGCTTTGGAGAAAAAAGACCCTGTCGATATTTTAGCCCGAACAATCTGGGGTGAGGCAAGAGGGGAGGGATATAAAGGAATGCAAGCGATTGCCAGCGTTATTTTAAACCGCTCAAAATATGCATTATCCAAGAAACGGGGATTTTGGTGGGGAGGTGATATTGTTTCCGTTTGTTTAAAGCCGTGGCAGTTTAGCTGCTGGAATAAAAATGATCCCAATCGCAAAAAACTTTTAACCGTTACAACCTATGATCGCTCATTTGAATTAGCACTTAGCATTGCCCAAAGAGCCATTGATGGTGAGTTGGAAGATATAACAGGCGGTAGCGATCATTACCATACAGTCACAATTAAACCGTTTTGGGCAGAGGGCGAAGAGCCAGTTTGCCAAATCGGCAACCATAAATTTTATTCATTATATTGCACTTAACAAAATTGGAGGTTTAAAACATGTTTCAATCAATTATCTCGGCCATCGGAATACCGGTTTTGCTCTCTTACTTAGAAAAAAGTGTTTCTGATACCAAAACCCAATCTTCATTGGAGGTTGCAAGCAAGATATCAGAAGCCAGAAAAGCCTTGGAGACAAGTGATATCTCAAACAATGATATTCTTAATAATCTTAATTCTATCGAGGAAATACGCTTAATAGAGGCAGGTTTACAAGAAAAGATGATCGATGAAATCCATAAAAGCTACCGTGCGGAGTTAGCTTCTCAAGACAAGTTCATCTCTCGCATGCGCCCAACATTTGGCTATGTTTTAGCCCTCAGCTGGGCTTTGCAAATGGGGGTTATTGTTTATATTTTGCTTACCGAGCCTGCACGAGCCTCAGAAGTTATTGCATCATTTGGGTCATTAACAACCATGTGGAGTGTGGCACTGTCAGTTTTGGGTGTTTATGTCTATAAAAGATCACAAGAAAAACAAACACTTAACAATAATATAGATAGTATATTGTCAAAAGTGACAAAAAAATTATTCTCTTGAATGGGATATCAGCCTTATTTAGACTTATAACATATTGATTCTTTTAACATTATTTGGATTTAATGCTGGTGTTAGCCAAAATGACAATTCAGATTTTTAAATTAGGTAGAAGCATATGGCTGAGTTTTTGAGACCTCTTTTAAATTTTTTAGACCCTGAAACAGCGCATAATTTAACATTAAAGGCGTTAAAGCTAGGGGCTGGACCGAAGGTAAAAGTCGCAGAAGATGAACGCTTACACCAAACAGTTTTGGGTTTAGATTTTAAAAACCCGATTGGCTTGGCTGCTGGCTTTGATAAAAACGCCGAAGTAATCCGACCAATGCAAAATTTGGGTTTTGGTTTTTTAGAATTGGGAACAATTACACCAGAGCCACAAAAAGGCAACCCTCGCCCGAGAGTTTTCAGAGATGAGAGAACGGGTAGTGTTATCAATATGATGGGTTTTCCAGGTGAAGGCTTAGATGTTGCTAAGAAGAATATTGAAAATTATCTTGGCAATAAATCTTTTGAAAAGCTACCAATTGCCTTAAATATTGGCAAAAATGCAGTAACACCGTCTGAGCAAGCGATCGAAGATTATATTCACTGTACGCAAGAAATCTCTCTTTTGGCTGATATGATTGTGATCAATGTGTCATCACCAAACACTGAAGGCTTAAGAGATATGCAGCATGGCCAAGTTTTAAAAGAGCTTATTGATAAGGTCTGTCACGTTCGACAAAAAATTGTCCGTGGGAGCCAGACAAAAGCGTTTCAACCGCCACTTTTTGTAAAATTATCGCCTGATCTTTATGATGATGAATTGTTTGAAACATTACAAGCTTGTGTAACGGGTGGTGTTGACGGTGTTATTTTAGGCAATACCAGTAAAATCCGACCCAATGCATTACCATTAGAGTTACAAGACATGGCAAAAGGCGGGCTCAGTGGCAGCTTGATTAAAAACTTGGCATTGGATCGTATGCGCAAAGCCTATCAGATGACGGAAGGGCGTTTGATTTTGGTTGGCACTGGCGGAATTGAAAATGCCCAAGATGTGATTTTACGCATGAAAGCCGGGGCAAGCTTGGTGCAATTATATACAGCACTTGTCTATAAAGGTCCAAAATTATTAAAAAGAATAATAAATGACTTGTTGCTTTACATGGATCAGCATAATATTAAACATATATCCGATATTATTGCAGATGATCATAAAATTGGGGAAGGCGTGAATCTAAAAAAGATTACCGACTATAGTGAAGAAGAATTAAAACAATTAGCTGAGACCGAACAGGCAGTAAAACCAAGCAATCTTATAAATTAAATGGCAGAGACAAGAAAAAAAATAAAAGCACCAAAGCGTCGTAGAAAAGAAAAAAATGATTTTCTACTGCGTTATTCTATGCTTGGAAAAATTGTTAATTTTATTCAGCAGCCAGCCTTTATCATGGCGTGGTTGTGGTTTGTTATCTCCGCTTTTATCGCGTTTGTAACGCTAAATAGCCACCTCATTAGTACATCGCTCGGGTTTTTAATGATTTCTCTGACCGCATTTGGGTGTGCTGTTCTGGGCGAAGTTTTGGGGCGTAGACGCTGGGAAGAGCGCGCGATCCATAGAAATATCCGCCTTGAAAAGAAAATTGGCTTTTTAGAAGAGCAAGTGGTTAATCAAAGACAGGAAAAAGAAACGATCCGAAATAACTTGGTTCGTTTAATTGAGTATTTATCTGATAATGGTAGTGTTAAGCAACAGCGTGAATTACAAAACCTAATCCATGATCTTGGTATATATCAAGGCACTTTAGCAACAAAAACAGAAGCTGAATTTGATTTAGAAGCATACGAATCTATGACAGCCAGAATTATTCGCAACAATGCACGCGAAGAACAAGAAACAGAAGAGATGAAGCTGGATATGTTTGGCACAGCTGAGGTTCCACTTGAGCCAACACAGACATATGAATTGCCAGAATTTGATTTGTTAGAAGATGAGTTGAAAATCTTAGATGAGACAAGCACATCTATTCGCACATTGACAAAACAAGCTTATGAGTCAATTTCAGAAGATGAGAAGTTTAAGCAAACGGTTGCAGAGATAGACCCGCGTTTTTCAAGTGATTTAATCAATGACATGGTTAATAAGGCCGTTCGTGAAGACCGTGTTGATATTTTTATGCAGCCCGTTGTTAGGTTGCCATCAAGACAGACCAGATTTTCAGAGATTTTTGCACGATTAAAATCAAATGATGGGCGGTTTATTCCAGCCAAAAATTATATTCAAAAAGCCCGTGAAGAACGACTTATGCCAGCCATTGATAATTTGGTTTTACTAAGGGCTGTTCAATATATGAGACGAGAGCGAGGGCGCGTTGAAGAACAAGAGCCGTTTTTCTTTAATCTCAATTATGAAACGTTAAATCATGCCACATTCATGACGGACTTAATTGAGTTTTTAAATGATAACCCGCACTTGCCACCTCGTTTTATTTTAGAAATTAAACAAGAAGACTATCCTCGTATTGATGAAAGCGTTTGGGCGATTATGGACTCGCTTGGCGATCTTGGCTGTCGTTTCTCACTTGATGCGGTTAGTAATTTTAATATTGATGTTGATGAGCTAAGGGAGCGTAAGATCAGATTTATAAAGATTGATTCAGATTTAATCCTAGAGGCAGCAAGCACAAATGTTGGCGAAAAAGCATTTTTAGATTTCAGAAAAGAGCTTAACCGCAATCATGTTCAGCTGATTGCCCAAAAAGTTGAGAATGAGAGAACATTGAAGAAGCTTCTTGATTTTGATATTGATTTTGGTCAGGGCTATTTATTTGGCACACCTATCCACTCAAATGAGCGTCAAGCCGCTTAAAAACTAATCACTTTTTCTTATCTTTTTTAGCGTCTTTTTTCGGCTCTTCAACTTTTGGTTGTTTGCCAACTTCAACACTTAAAAATGAGAAATCTCCCAAAATAGAAGCAATTGCAACACTGACATCACTTGGGCTAACGGCCTCAATCTGCTTGGCTCTTTTATCAAAGAAATCAGGCTCTAAGCCGTCTACTAAAAGGCTTAAATAAGCGGATGATAATTTATCGGTGCTGGTCAAACTAACGGGCAGAGAGCCTATGAGGTATGATTTCGCACGGTCAATTTCCTCTTGGCTAAAGTCCTCATGGATAACTTGATTTAATGTATCAACAATTGTTGATCTCATTTTTTCCAAATTTTCAAAAGCGGTTGAGGTTTGAATGATAAATAGATCAGCATGCTTTTGTGTGAGTAAAGATGAAGAAATACCATAGCTCAAACCTTCTTGAGAACGAACATTTTCCATCAATTTTGATGAAAAACTACCCCCACCGATTAAATAATTCGCAACCAGCGCAGCGCCCCACTGATCGCTTTTTTCATCAATTGAAATCGGGCGCCCCATTAAAATAAAGGTTTGTGGGATATCAAGCTCAACCTTGACTGTTTGTTTTTTTACTTCATCATCAAATTCATCTAGTGAAGGTTTTTCAGCAACTGTCATGCGCAAATCGCCAAATGTCTCATTCACTATGGCGGTTGCTTCTTCTAATGTAATGTCCCCAGCAAAAACAATTTTCAACTGATCAAATTTAAAACGATCTTTTACAAAGCCTAAGAAGTCGTCTTGTTTGATGAATTTTAAGGTCTCTAAAGTCCCTGCAGATGGCTTTGAATAAGGGTAGCCCTCATAATAGGTTTTATTAAAATTGCGCCACATTTGCCATGTTGGCTCGGCTTGGCTTTGCTTTAAACTTGCCATGATGTGTTCACGAACGCGCTCAATATCATCTTCATTAAATGTTGGACTTAAGAGACTCAATCTTAATAGCTCAAACGCTTCATCCTGATTAGACCTTAAGGTTTTTAAAGAGCCATAAAAATGATCTCTGCCTGCGCTAAAGCTCATTGAAATTGATAAATCATCAAGCTGTTTTTGAAACTCAGAAGCACTTAAATCGCCAGCACCTTGTGTCATCATTTTACTGGTAAAATTGGCTAAGCCCAATTTATCAATAGGATCATTGACAATCCCACCCTTAAAGGCAAAATCAACTGAGATTACAGGCACGGTTTTATCTTCTATAACCCAGATTTCAGCGCCGCTTTCCAAGGTTTTAGTCTGAACATCGGCAAAAGAAAACGCTTTATTGGGGGCGAATAGGCTCGTGATAAAAAATACATTTAAGAATAAGGTAAATAGAACAGTATTTTGTTTAATCATTGTATGCTCTCTTCTTCTTTATCTGTTTGATCATCAGACATTTTTAAACGAATACCCTCAGGCATTAAAACGGCCTCAATGGCTGGGCTAGGCGGTGTTGGGTTGGCAATAAAATCTCTGAAAGTTTGATCAATATAATCCTTATCAATTGTTTGAATGCGATCACGCCAAAACTCAACATCATTCATATCGAGCCCAATGGTCAGTGATTGCCCAAAGATATAAGCAGGTGTTCTAAGGCTGTCACGGGCAAAAATGCTTGACGCAATCATGCGCTCTTTAGCGATTTCGATTTCTTCATCAGAAAAACCATTTGTCGCATAATTTGAGATCAATTCATCTAAGCCAGCTATAAAAGCGTCGATTTCGCTTGGATCATTTAAGGTTGCGTAAAACCCTAATGTGCCCCAGCTTTTATGCATGCCGCTATAGCTCATGCTGGCTGAAATGCTCAATTTTTTTTCTTGTACTAGCTGATCGTAAAATGGCGCTGCTTGCCCACCACTTAACATTTCATCGATTAGATTAAGCGCCATAGAGCGTTTCATATCCATTGTTTCAGATGGGACAAGATAATTTTTGCGCCAATATGTTTGTCGAATTTGTGGGTCATTTAAAACAAGCTTTTGCTTTAAATCATCAACCAAGTTTGCGGGCAGGGCTGGCCATTCACGCTCTTTGATATTCGGGTTTTTCGGGATTGCGCCATAATGTGTCTTTGCCATCTCAACGGCTTTTTCAAATGCAATATCGCCAACAATCACTAAAATCGCATTGTTAGGTCCATAATGGGTTTTATAAAAGGCCCTGATATCATCGGGGCTATAGCCTTCAATTTCATGCATCCAGCCGATAATAGGCATGCCATAAGGGTGGTTGGGGTATAGGATTTGATTGTATTTTTCATTAAATCGCCCGAAGGGATCATTTTCTAAACGTTGCCTGCGTTCTTCCATGATGACTTTGCGCTCAGTTTCAATAACCTCATCATTTAAATCAAGATTGACCATGCGATCAGCCTCCATCGCCATGATCTTATCCAAATAATCAACCGATATCGTGGCAAAATATGAGGTGTAATCTTGACCTGTAAAGGCATTATCCCGCCCCCCTAAACTAGCAACGGTTTTTGAATACTCGCCGTCTTCCATATTCTTGGTGCCACGGAACATTAAATGCTCAAAGAAATGTGCAATTCCGCCCTTGCCCCATTCTTCATCCGCAGCGCCAACTTTATACCACAACATATGATGGACAACAGGCGCACGGTTATTTTGAACCACAACGATTTGCATGCCGTTATCCAATGTAGTTGTTTGGGCATTGAAAACGGGTTTTCCTTGCTCATCAATCTCAGCCCAATCGGCTTGCGCACCATTGATTGTAGAAAAACAAAGTGCAAATAGGAAAAGAAACCATAAATATGATTTTTTAAAAGCTATCAATGTCATAAATTTACCGCCTAAAGGTTAGTCAGTATCGGGAATATTTGGTCTTGTGTTTCGAAGGCGCTCATCAAAATCAGAAGAGTTATCTTCGATATACTCATCTTCTTCATAAGATGTATCATCACTTGATATATCTTCATTGTTTGTCTCGTCAAGATCGGGACTTGTCTCGGTCGAGCTATTGATCTCGTTGAATAAAATATCTTCGATAGTGCTCGGTGTTTCTTCTTCGCTCTCAACTTGTTCAACATCACTTGCTTGTTCTAGAATAGCTTTAGCCTCAGGATTACCAGTTACGCGCGTGGCAGAGTTTGTTTTTCTTAAGCGAGCTGCCTCTTTTGTTGGGTCAAGCATTTGTCTTTGTTGAACATAGTCATCCACAATCCCAAGCTTTTGAATGACAGGTTGATTTTCAGCGATATAGTCTTCTTGCTCTTGATCCAATTGTGAGCGTAGCTGATCACTATTGGGAAGCGTTTTTCCTTGCGTCATTTTATCAATTAAGATTGTCTCGGACACGCTCAAAGGCTCATCCGATTTTGGTGTATTGTTGCTTTGAATTTGTGAAAGAGCCTCCTGTTTCAAATCATCTTCACTTTGACCAAGAAGAGCTGCTTTTGCCTTTTGTGTGGCGCTAATTTCTTGTGGTCTAGGGGCGCCTGGGCGCGGTGTTGGCAAATTAGAAACAGTCCCAGTATCTCTTAATTCTGGTGGGATCTCTAGGGGCGCTCTTGTAACCACCTGAAATTCATCAGGGGCAGTGCGCTTTAAACCCATTTTTTCTTTAATAGAATTGCCACAGCCAGCCGTTAAAAAACAAGCGGTTGTTGCTAATAATAGTCCGTTTAGAAAAGTCTTTTTCATTAGCTTGCGTGCCATCGTCCTACTTTTTTAACAAAATTGTTTCTGTTATCTGAAATGAAAAACTCTGCGAAAATGAATAAAATTACACCGACTGTAATCGCGCTATCTGCCACGTTGAAAGCAGGATAATGCCAGCCAGAGACGTGAAAATCAATAAAGTCATAAACAGCGCCAAATCGTACACGATCCCAAACATTGGATAGGGCGCCCGCGATAATCATACCGATTGCAACATGTTGAAGTTGTTTTTCGGATTTTAAGAGAAGCCCGAAGAAGAAAATACAAATCAAAATAGCCAAGCCAGATAAGATCATGACACCTGTTTGAGCGTCATTTGCAAAAAGCCCAAAGCTGACGCCTTTATTCCAGACAACAACAAAGTTTAAAAAGCTTGTCATGGCTTCCATTTGGAAATCACGAAGGGGCTGGCCAAATTCTAAAAGCCAGTTTAAAAATTCTTTTGGTTCTTCAACCTCAAAAAAGCGTTCCTTGACCCACCATTTAGAGACTTGGTCGAGGGCAAAAATAAGAATGAAAACAGGTAAAAATATAAAGATTTTTTTATTCATGAATGACAGTTTAGCCTTGATTGTGTATTTGTTCCAATGATTTCTTTTTAAGTCAGATAGAAAAAGATCATTACGCCTAATAATATAATGCTTCCCGATAAAATGCGAAGCCAATTTAGTGCTTTTTTCAAAAATATAATTTCTGCAAATAAGATGAGGAAAAGACTGCCCTTACTTAAGGTTTCAACAAGCGCAATATCAGCCAATTGTAACGCCCTCATCTCCGCTGCTACGATTAGGGCTAGGAAGATGCCAGAATAGGTGGCCTTGGCATTATTCTTCGTAAAAAATGATTTGATAAAGCCCGTCACTGTTTTTTGTTTAAGCTTAAAATAGATATAGCCAACGCTTAAGAAAAAGAGACTTAAGATTAAATAGCGCCAGCCCAAATAAAGTTCGATATTACCATTTACGACAACCATTTTACTAAATACTGTCGCAAGGGCATTTAAACACAGCCACGGGATCATAAAGAACCATCCACTGCTTTGGATAAGAGATTTAAGGCGCCCCCATTTCGAGACTTGATTATCAGCTTTTGGATCCAAGACTTTGCGCGAATATTCTAATAAAAAACATCCAATCACAATGACAATAATACAAAGCCAAACCTCAAGGCTTAGATATTCTTGTAAAATGAGCGATCCAAATATTCCTGCAAAGACGGGCAAAACGGTCTTCATCGATTCAACATATGAGATGTCAAAACGCCTTATAATCCAAACATTCAAGAGATAATTCAACGCATTACAGGTGACATTGCCAAATAGGCCAAGATAAAAATTCTCATTCTGATCGATCGTTTCATATTGCCCAAGGGAGGTTGCAATGATTGTGTATAAAATACCTGGCACCAAGACAACGAATAAGGGAACGGCGATGAGTGAGTTTTCTTTGTTATTCAGAACTGACTTTAAAGAAATACTGTGTCCAGCACTTCCAATCGCCCGCAATAACGCATATAGCTCCCAACCCATATTCTTTTATTCCCTGCTCAATGAAATAGGGGCAGATTATGCCCCCATTTAAAAATAGTTTAAAATTTTAAGCGTTAAGCCGCTTTTGATTGTGTTGAAACGGCCTCTTCACAACGATGACACATTGCTGTCTCGCTATCATCAACTTCATCAAGAACTTTCCAACAACGATTACATTTATTGCCCGATGATTTTTTAAACTCAAGGGCTACACCAGAGACACCCTCAAGGCGGAATAGATCATCACTGTCATTTGATGGTACAGATTTTTGTTCAATTGTGATGTTAGAGACAATACAAACATCGGCAAAATCAACTGAATTTAACCACTCAACATCTTGTGCGTTTTCGACATAAAGTGTTGGCGCTGCTTCTAATGATGAGCCGATTGTTTTGTTACTGCGGTGGATTTCAAGTCCGCCTAAAACAACATCTCTGATATCACCTAAACGCTCCCATTTTTTGGCCAAGGCATCATCTTGCCATGTGTTTGGCACTTTCGGGAATGCTTTTAAATGCACGCTATCAAGATCATCTTCGAAAATACCTTCTGGCTTTTGCGCCCATGCTTCTTCACACGTAAAGACCATCACTGGTGCAAACCAAGTAATGAGGCAATCAAAGATTTTTGCCAAAACTGTACGACACGCTCTGCGCTCAAAACTGCTTGGAGCATCACAATAAAGGCAATCTTTGCGGATATCGAAATAAAGGGCTGATAGTTCTAGCGTACAGAAATTCTGCAATGCTGAGAAAAGCTTATTAAACTCATAGTTTGAATAATGTTTTCTCACCAATTCATCCATTTGTGATAAGCGGTGGAGAACATAACGCTCTAATTCAGGCATTTTCTTATCATCTAAATCAATCATTTCTGATTTTGTAAGACCTGTCATATTGCCAAGAAGGAAGCGCAATGTATTTCTAAGTCTGCGATAGCTATCGGCTTGGAATTTCATCATATTCATACCGATACGAACATCTTCTGTGTAGTCCGTGTTTACAGCCCAAAGTCTTAAAATATCAGCGCCATATTGATCACAGATTTTAAATGGATCAACCGTATTCCCCACTGATTTAGACATTTTATAGCCCTTTTCATCAAGGGTGAAACCATTGGTCAAAACCTGTTTAAACGGGGCGCGGCCTCTGGTACCACAAGCCTCAAGCAGTGATGATTGGAACCAACCACGGTGCTGATCAGAGCCTTCTAGATAAAGGTCAGCTGGCCATTTTAAATCTTCACGCTTTTCACAAACAAAAGCATGGGTTGAGCCCGATTCAAACCAAACATCAATAACATCCTTAACCTGCTCATAATCAGCGGCATCGTAATCATCGCCAAGGAAATCTTGGGCTTCACGACCATACCAAGCATCCGCGCCTTCTTTTGAGAAAAGCTCAAGGGTGCGTTTTTGAACGGCCTTATCTTTTAGAATTTCGCCCGTTTTTTTATTCACGAAAATCGCAATTGGAACACCCCAAACACGTTGTCTTGAAATACACCAATCTGGGCGTCCCTCAACCATTGCCTTAATACGGTTCTTTGAGCCTTCAGGGAACCATTGTGTTTCTTCAATCGCATCAAGTGCCTTTTGGCGAAGTCCTGATTTATCAAGCTCGATATACCATTGCTTTGTGGCACGGAAGATCAATGGAGATTTTGAGCGCCAGCTATGCGGATATTCGTGACGAACACTTGCTTTACCAATTAAAAGCTCAAGCTCTGCCAAAGCTTTAAGGTTTGCAACACCTGCAGGGCCTTCTTTACCGTCTTCAGTATAAACAGCCAAACCAGCAAATGGACCAAGGCGATCATGATAGGTACCATCATCCATAACGGTTTCTTCGGCTTCAACACCGTTTTCTTTACCAAGGAAAAAGTCATCTTTACCATGGCTAGGTGCAATATGAACAAGACCTGTACCAGCGTCTGTAGTTACAAAATCGCCATGAACAACGCGTGTTCCTCTTGTGAAATACTCATGCTTTTCATGATAAGGGTGGTGGCAAACTGTATCGATTAGATCAGAGCCTTTAAAGCTCGCAAGTTCTTCCCATTCAGTGATTTTAAGCTGTGCTTTTACACCGTCAGCCAAGTCCTTTGCAAGGACGATTTTCTTGCCCAACGCATCTTTACGATTGGCATCTTCTTCCATCTCTTTTACATCATAAACGGCATAATCAAGCTCCTCATGCACAGCGATCAAGCGGTTTGATGGAATTGTCCACGGGGTTGTTGTCCAGATTACAAAATGTGCATCTTTGAGCGCATCGATCTTTGTTTCTTTAACTGGGAAACCAACATGGATGGTTGTTGATTTATGTTCTTTATATTCAATCTCAGCCTCTGCGAGCGCTGTTTTCTCTGGGATTGACCACATAACAGGGCGAAGGGCAGCATAGATCAAATCATTATTGATGAATTTGAAAACTTCACCAGCGATATCAGCTTCACTTTGGAAATCCATTGTGACATACGGATTATCCCAATCGCCAACGATACCAAAGCGCTTCATTTCTTCTAATTGGATATCTTTCCAACCTCTTGCATAATCACGGCATTCTTGGCGGAACTCCAAAACACTAACTTCGTCTTTGTTCTTGCCTTCTTTGCGATATTTTTCCTCAACCTTCCATTCAATCGGAAGGCCGTGACAATCCCAACCCGTAACGCTTGGGGCTTGCTTNCCNAGATTAAATTGAGAGCGGATCACAACGTCTTTTAAAATGTATGTNAAAGAGTGACCAATATGAAGATGACCNTTGGCAAATGGAGGGCCCCAGTGAAGCAAGAACATATCTTCNTCTTTTCGNTCNTCNAGAAGCTTTTTATAAAGGTCTTTGCCCTGATCATCTTTTTCCCACCATGTTTTTACAAACTCTGGTTCTTTTGCAGGTAGGCCTGCGCGCATAGGAAAGTCAGTCTTTGGAAGGGCGATTGATTCCTTGATTTCTTCTGCAGATAATTTTGGTGCGTCACTCATGTTAAAACTCGATTTTTGTTAAAATTTTACAATTTATTACAAATAGCAAGGCTTGGCCAGCTTTACAACCATGAAAAGCGGGAGATAAGCTCTTTTTTATTTAAAACCAAAGATAAGCAACGATTGGAATAAAAAATGTTGCAAAAATCGTTGTGGTTAAGATTGCGGCTGCGGCTCTTCCCGGTTCTATATTGGTCATGGCGGCTAAAATTGTAATGGTAATCGCACATGGCAAAATCGAGAAGATGATGAAGAGATGATAAATCTCTGTTGTTAAGAGGTGTAAGAATTGCTGATCGATAATGATGAACAAAACCGTTAGGAGTGGGAATAATCCAAAACGTGTTAAGAAAACAAGTGTTTGAAATTTGATTTTGAAATCATGAATTTTCATAGACGCAAAACCAAGCCCCATGATCAAAAGCCCCATTCCAATCACGATATTTAAAAACCAATCCCAATATTGAAGAATAAATGTCTCCACTTGTGTGCTGGTATCGGGATAGCCAAGCTGAATGATGAGCGCTAATAGGCCAGCATAAACAAGGGGAAGTTTCAAAACAAATTTTACCGCATCCATCATCGGGCGTTGTTCACGGCTTGCTATATAATATCCAACGGTGGCGGTGTAAATAATTTGCGCCACAATGAAAAGGGAATAAAGCGGCACAATATTTGAGCCAAAGAGAACTTTTACAATCGGGATCCCGTAATTGCCCGAATTCCCCATTCCTGCACAAAGGCCGACCAAGTTTCCTGTTTTTTCAGCAGTGAATTTTTCGGTTAATTTCCAAGATAAGATTGAAACGACACTCATTAATAAAAAGGCAAAAATCACAATCCATAAAAGGGATAAATTAATCTCAACCAATATAATTGAGCCAAAGATAAATAGGGGTGTTAAACAAAACTCATTAAAAATTGAGATATTTTTAATTGAAAGCTTAAAAACACGCCCAATAATAACACCGATAAGGACGACAATCCCTAGAAAAAATAGGGTCTCTATATAGTTGAGGAATAAGTCCATGATTTAAAAAAGTCCTTAAAACCAGATGCATATACTAAGGCTTTATTCACGCTACCATTATCAATTGGGCATTTTTAAAAAAATCAAGGTAGTGAACGTAATAGGGTTTATCCTTTATTAAAAATATGTGAGTGTGCATCCAGCTGCTTGTCACCCAGCGTTATAAATGATATTTTTTCTACACTCAGACCTTTTCTCAGTAAAATGTTATGAGATATTGCTCCAGCGCCAAGGCCACTTTGGGCGAGAACACAAGATGAAAAGCCCGCTATATCATATCCTTCATTTAACAGTTTGCTGAGACGGCTTACTTTCTTTTCAGGCCAAATAGCTAAAAGCTTTTCACATACTTTATTGTCCACGTGTAGTATGCTTGTCTTTCCTGTCTTAAATACAATAGAAATAGTATAAGCTGTGTAATCTTTGTGTCTTTCTTCTTTTACGATTTCAAAATCTTGTACAGTCTTATCATTAATGTCTTCTGTCCCGAAAGTGCTTTTAATAATAAAAACTTTAGCAAAAGCTGTTCTTATTTCTTTACCTTTATACTCACCATCAGTTACAATATTTATATCTGCCATTTTTGTCTTCTTTTTACTGTACCTATCTGCTTGATGGGCATTTACTTATCTAAAAATTTATTTAGATGCGTGTAACATGTTGATACTGTACTGTCAAGTAAAGGGGTTTGTTAAAGTATGACAACATTCTTTAAAGGGGATCGCTTTTTAAAACCAGATATAGGCAACGATTGGAATAAAGAAAGTGGCAAAAATTGTTGTTGTAAGAACGGCTGCTGCCGCACGACCAGGATTAATATCGGTCATGGCCGCCATCATAATGATCTTTCGGGCACATGGCAATAGTGAGAAAATAATAAACAGATTATGAATTTGTGTGCTTAAAAGATGTAAATATGTTTCATCCACCCAAATAAAGGCAAAGGTTAAAAGCGGAAATAACAAAAAGCGTGATCCAAAAACGGGCAGTTGAAATTTCCAATGAAAATCATTCAGTTTAGCATCAGAAAAGGCAAGCCCAATAACAAATAAGCCATAAGCAATGACGACATTCACAAAACCATCCCAATAGGGCAAGATTGCAAGTTCAATATTAAGGCGGAAATCAGGTAAAAAGAATTGGATTAATAACGCCACAATGGCGGCGTGGATCATGGGTAGTTTGAAAACAAATTTAAAGGCTTTCCAAACGGGTAGCTGACCTCGGCCTGCGATATAATATCCTACACTCGCGGCATATAAAATATTCGAGACAATAAAAAGAGAATATAAAGGGATAATGCTGGAGCCAAAAATGACCTTGATCACAGGGATACCAAAGTTCCCTGAATTTCCCATTGCCCCGCATAATCCGATCAGATTGCCAGTCTCGTCATAGCCAAAACGCTCTAAGGTTTTCCAACTAATAATGGAGACAACACTCATTAAGCTAAATGCAATAAGAGCGATCCAAAAAAGGGAGATATCCATCTCGACCAAGATTAACGATCCAAAAATAAATAAGGGGGATAGAAGGACTTCATTAAAGGCGGAAATTTTCTTCATAGAAAAGTTGATATTTTTACCAACAATCACTCCGCAAAGTACAACGAGAAAAAGAATCGAGAGTGTTTCAACAAAGTTTAAAAAGATTTCCATTATTATTATCCTTATCGATCAGCTTAGTTCCATAAAATTATTAAGTAAATAAAAAAAATCCTCTATAACCCTTGACGACACTGGATAAGGCGGAAAACCGGCCTTGTGGCTTGGGTAATTTTATTTCGTCTAAAAGTTCAAAAAAAATTTTAAAAAATAATAAAAATATACCTTGCATTGCAGATTATTTCTGTTATACATGCGCCAACAGGGTAACACTTCTAATGTGTTTTAAGTAGAGAAACTACAGTTTTTCACTTTAGAAGGTTTAAAAAATTAACGCTTTTAATTTAGTAAAAAGCATTTTTAAATTTGAACATTTTTTATTGGAGTATTACCAAAATGACATACACAACTGTCGCAGAAATTTTAAACAACAATTGGGATCATTCAGATCTTCCTGCAGACTATTTTAATGGCCCATCTGAAATGGAAACTTATGCTGAAGGCTATGTTCCTGAATCACCTTATTTAACATACGCAAGAAACCAAGTTATTATCTTAAATAATGAGGGCGATGTATTTGTTGGTTTTTCAAAAGATGGATACCATACACCAATTTTCAAAGCGGCTTCTGAATTAGATGGCATTAGCCCACAAGCTTTGTTGACTGATCCTGGTTACACAGAATTCACAAGCAATCTTGATCTTAAAGATTACCCTGCTTTTGAAGGCGCTACATTCGTTCAATTGAGCACAATGGTTGAGCCAGCTTTCATCGATGCAGAAGTTATTTTGAGATCTGTTCCGACACCTGTTGAGTTCGTGATTGCCCCTGAGGATAGCACTGAGACCATGCATATGGGAAGAAACGTAGTTTTCTTTAACACATCACGTCGTGACCCTCGTTTAAGCAAGCCTTTAGAATTGTTTAAACAAGATGCTCAAAATATCCCAGGTTTGGATCGTTCAGTAAGAACTCGCAAAGATTTTGGCCGTATTGCTGCTAGAAGATTTACAAGAAATTAAGTTTAACGTACGAAAATCTCTCTTCGTAATGAAAAAGCCTCCTTTATCGGGAGGCTTTTTTAGTTATTATTTTTTAAAAAGGCAAGCGAGGTTTCAAAATCGTCCTTTTAGGTTTATCAGCCCATAATCTTCTGCGCACGATATCTCCGGTTTGATAGGTACCATCTTTATAAAAATGAACTTGTTTACCTGTGTGATCAATGGCTTGCATTAATAGGTGCCCATGAGATTGTACGGTCTCATCTTGATATAAAACAATGACGTCGCGATCTGACTTTAAATAATTGGCGATCAAATCTTCATCTAAAATTTCTTTTAATTCTCTGGAAGTAAATCTCATGGCAAAATTATTTTTTCTTATATTTATATGGTTTTGGCGTGCAATTGTTTTGCGCGGGATGAAATGCCACGATCGGTAACATAACCAACTTCAGCGGGGTTTGTTTTTTTGATATGTTCAATACCCATATTATTGTTTAAGGCCGTAATTTCAAAAGACCCAGCAAAAAGACCGACTGCAGGTTCACATTTCAGAACAATAACGTCACCCTTTCCAAGAAAAGCAACCTTATTGGATTGTCTTGCAATAATTTGATCTAACGTTTTGTTCATGTTTCATCCTTTTTTGCTTTTATAATTATAAGCTTTAAAACGCTCTAATTTATATATTATGTAAAATATAATACGGGATCAGAGCCTTTATTGTCAAGGAAAACTGGGTAAAAAGAAAAAGCCTAATGCGGGGATATAAAAAAGCCCCTTTAAAAAAGGGGCTTTTCATCAAAATATTCGATATTAATTAAGCGGCTTTGCTTGCCTCTTCTTGGTCTTCTAAAACATTTTCCATTTCATGGATTAAATCTGATAAAGAGGCAGGGTTTTGACCCGTTACAAGAACGCCGTCTCTTACGGCGCATGATTCAAATAGACCACTGCACTCAAATTTGGCGCCTTGTTCTGTAAGGCGTGTCTCCAGTAAGAAAGGCATAACATCTTCTTTTTCAATATGCTTTTCTTCCTTATCCGTAAAGCAGTTTACTTTTTTACCGTTTACAATCGGCTCGCCTTTTTTATTGGTTGCGTTAACAAGCGCGGCTGGGCCATGACAAACAGCTGCGACAAGTTTGTCTTGTGCATAAAATTCAGAAATTAACGCGCCAAGCTCATCACTTGTTGGCATATCCCACATTGTACCGTGACCACCTGGGATAAAAATTCCATCAAAATTATCGGCTGATAATTCAGAAACATTGGCAGGGTTTTCTAAATTATCTTTTGCCAATGATTCAAAGTTTTCTAACATTTCTGGATTGTTCTCATCTAAATCTTCGCGGCTTGAAGGATCATATTCAGCCGGATGCCCACCGATTGTTGCAATCGTGATATCATATCCTTCATCATTGAAGTATAGATATGGTTTTGCAGCTTCTTCTGCATGAAAACCAGTTGTATAATCAGATGAAACATCTTGTTTCGTACTTAAAATAAACAGTAACTTTGGCATTGTTATATCTCCTTTGTTTTTAGTGTGTGTTCAACACATAAAGATTTATAATGCCCAGCGTCTTAGTCAAGAAACTATATTTTTGAACTTTTTTGAAAATCGTTTAGATTGTTTAACAGTCATGGTTTTTTAAAAAAGGTTTTCATATGCGTATTTTTATTATTTTTCTCTTTGCCCTTTTGTTTAACGTTGCCCAAACACAGGCTCATTCTGGCGACCATAAGCATGCTGATGATAGCGCTCATATGATCCCGATTGCGATTGAGCAAAATAAAGTCAAAATTACTGAAGAAGGCGATTATCTATTTATTGAGAGTAATGGCATTCCTGAACACGCAACGGGCAACTTTCCAAATCGTGAGAATCCGAATGCAATCTCGGCACAAAGGCATCGTTTTCGTGTAACACAAACGCCCAATATTGCAGATAGAGTAAGCACAAGAGTGCCTGTGATAGGAGTTGCTTTAAATGGTATTCCGATTGAGCCAGGAACGGCCGAATGCTATGGTCAAACAAAAGAGAATAGAAAAGTTCCTGTATATGATTGTATGTGGCGTGAAGAGGCTATCGTGAATGGTAAGGGGCAATTGGGTCTTGATTGGAGTAATGCGCATGTTCAACCAGGCGGTGTTTACCATTATCACGGTATTCCAAATGGCTTGCTTCATATTTTACCTGATGATGATTTGGTTCATGTGGGCTATGCGGCTGATGGTTTTAAGATTTATGTCAGTCGCTCTGATAAATATAACTCCTCATATCGTTTAAAAATGGGGACAAGACCTTCTGCACCGGGGGGGCGTTTTGATGGGACTTATACGCAAGATTTTGAATTTATTTATGAGTTGGGCAGTTTGGATGAGTGTAATGGCATGCGAATTAATGGCGAATATGGTTATTTTTTAACCAAGCGTTTTCCGTTTGCACCAAGATGCTTGCGCGGTACAGTTGATGAAAGTTTTCTACGTCATAAAAAATACGAAGATCCTACAAAGCGTTTATACCACAACCGACCAACTCCTCATGAGTTGGGGCGTGAGCATCATAAAAGACGCTTATAAAATTTAGCGAAAATTAGAACCTAAAACTCTTAAGCATGTTTTTTTCGAGACCAGTGTTGATTTTTTAATATCCTCAACTTTTGTGAAGCATATTTGGGGGCTATCTGTTCGCTCATATTGCAATTTATCACCAGCCTTGAAAGGTTTCTCGTGAAAATAAATCTCTTCTTTAAAATTAGTGGGGTTGAAGACTGTTAAACAAAAACAGGCACCTTTTAGCCAATCGCGCTCGCAGCTTAAGACTGTAAATAGAGTTTGTGCCATAGTCTTTTTTTTCATTATTAAATTATGTATAATTATTTTAAGAGATAGGCTTTGCGGTAGTCAAGTTTTTAAATAAAAAACCCTTGAGGTTTGGCTTTCTACCAAATGGTCTCAAGGGTTTCTATGTCAGGTCTGGATCGTCAATATATGTCCATTAGAAATTAAATTCTATTAGCGACATGTATTGCGCCTCTTCTTTTTAAGGGGTGTAGGTGTCATAAGTGTCGAGGAAAATTTTCCTTTAAGAAGTGCTTATTATGACGACCAGACAAACATACTTATTTACTTTTTATATGCTCAAAAAAAAATGAGCTTCCTTACTTTTAGGTTTCCTTAGTTAAAAGGCCTCCTTACTGTGGCCCGAGATTTTGTTATCGAGAAGAGAACCTTGTTTTTAACCGACAAGCATTGGGGTATAAGACGTCTTTAATGCGAGGGACAAGATCAGGTCTTATATATGCTTTTTAGATAGTCGGTTTTTGTTTGATCTCATTTAGGCTTCACTATTTAATCAAACAGTTTTAACAACAAGGTTCTTTTTGTAACTATCTTCATCTCGCTGTAATAATTTGCATATTGCGTGCCATTTGATGTCAATTTTTATTAAGTTATTGATTCTAAACAATAGACGATAAATTCGCTCTTAACCTCTTGTTAACCTTTAAAAAAAATAGGCAATAATTACCTATATAATTAGGCATTATTTACCTGGTATGCAGTTTTTGGTGGGTAATTATTGCCTACTTTAGCACTTTTAAATTAGGTGCTTGATTATTATTTGGCTTTAAAGTAGTTTATTTTTCATAGAGTAAATTATAAAGGAAAAACAAATGACTGCGAATTCAACGCCAAACCATGCCGATTTTGATAAAAAGATGGAAGATTTAAAAGCGCAAGGTTTTCGAAAAATGCCTCTTGATGAGTATAGCGACTTTTTTGAGCTTTTAAGAAAAGCAGAAAATGACACAAGCGGGTCGTCATTGGATTGGTTGGATGGGTATATCAGCCGTCTTGATCCGCCATTGCAGAGCTCTGACTTTTTATCATGTTACATTCTATTTAATGATCAAAAACAAGAGATGCTCATTGTAAACCCAAAGACACTGGATGTTTATAAGGAAGTAAAGCCAGATGAAAATGAGTTGACTGAAAACTCGGCACTTAAAAAACGCATCCATAAGTTTCGTTTATGATAATTTGCATTAATCAATTTAGTTTTTAAAAAAAGCCCCACTGTTTTCAAGCGGGGCTTTATATTTTTATAAAGTTTCAAAAATTATAATTTGGGTTTCTGATCAGATTTCTTTGCAACCCTTGCATCTCTAGCATTACGTTGCTTTTTTAAGGTTGCTTCTAAGGCCTTCGGTTTTGGAAGTTTTCCAACAGCTCTTTCATAAAAACCAAATTCTTCGCCAATTTCCTGCGCCATCATCTGCACAGATTTACCCGCACCATGACCTGTATTCATCTTAACACGAAGTAAGATATTTGAATCTGGATGCGTTTGATCAACAAGTGTTGCGGCTAATTTCAAGCCATGTAA
>PBIV01000011.1 GCA_002720935.1 Rickettsiales bacterium
CCAACTTGCCGGCTCAGGATATTCTTTGCATGTTCAACACGATCTGGAAAAGCATCAGCGAGTGCAGTTATCTGGACATTATCTTCCGCCCGCATCGCATTTACAGCAGCGCCGCTACCACGACCACCACAACCAATTAATCCAACTTTAAGGATGTCTGACCCAGCAGCATGTACTGGAGTGGATGCTGCGATTGATGCCGTGATTGCACCGCCAACGGCTGCGGATGTTTTAGTAAGGAAATCTCTTCGTGAGTTTGCTGATTTAGCCTTGGTCATTTGCCTTTACTCCAGATTTGCATATTCGCATGCACACAGCTGTGCATATTCTGTTTCTGTTAATCCAATTTTACTCGCATTGCCGAGCTGGATACAACCTACATTATCGATGTTCCAGTTTAATCGATGTGCCAACGCAGGCCTCTTGCAGCCCAAAGTACTTCACTATCTCACCAGACTTTGTGAGAATTGCCACAGTTCTTCAGCCATCGAATTGGCATCCATTTTGAATGCCCTGAAAAACGCAGACTCGGATCTTTCTTTCGAAGTGTCATCAAAAGGCTTGATTTCCGCCAGCTGCTGCACGTAGTGCACGAATTCAGATCGCTTTTTTTTGTACAGAAAGTACGTCAGTAACCAGGACTGGCTATATGCAGCCAACGCCGATTTGGAGTCTTTAAAGGTTTCGTTGTTTTTAATCAGGTCGCGCCATGTAGAGCAGAGACCATCGCGTTTTGCGACAAGAAAATCGGAGAGTTTCTGACGGTGCACCGATCCAATCCCGTTCCAGCCTTTTTGGTGTGTGAGATCTGGAGTTTCAAAAAACATTGCTATACCTTCACCTAACCATACAGGGTAGGGAGCCAATCGCTGTTGCAACCCGGTGTTACATGCCAGCTGATGAGCCGCTTCGTGAACCAGAGTCGCTATCTGTCGCTCGCCGTTGGTGTGCCTCAACACAGCACCACTCCAATTGCTCGGCAAATTTTCTTTTTTGATTGCTGGAGTCATGTCATAGACGTGAACCAAATTTGAATGCTGGCTATAGTAACCGAGAATGCCCTTCACACCGTTGCCTACTTCGTGTCGGCATCGAGTTTCAAACGAATTCCGATTCTTATAAACCACAACAACCAATGGGAACTCGGAATCCTGCAGTGACAGTCTCTGATTCTTCCAGAAGGCATAGTATGTACGATTCAATCGTTCAACAAACATCCCGCACCACTTAGCGAAATCACGAGATGACTCATATACGATGACATAATTCTGAGTGCGATAAACCGAGAATCCTGTTCCCAGTCGTTGCTGCACATCGCGCCCGACTTGATCTGCATCTAGTGGCTTGAATCGAGCGTTACCACCGGTAAGGAATTCGCCATTGCTTTTTGAAATACTGTGAAGGCGACCATCGGTTGACTGAACCACTGAATCACCAACAGCGTCGGTCGCATAGTATCTGGCGATTAACGGGCGCACCTGGCCCGATGGTCGAAATGAGATCAACTGTTGGGCAGACGACGATTCAGCAACGATGATGCACGTGATTAGCGAGAGAAATACTCGACACATCGTGTTACCTAACTGAAATTTTCCGCACACCATCACGAACAAGTTCACTTTGCTCTGTCAGCCTTCCAAGGTAGTGCATATGACTGGTCGGACCGTTAAACCCGATTACCCGTTCATCTAACTCGAGCCGCGAGTTAAATAACCGACCGGCTTGAATATCAAACTTAAGATAGCCATGCTGGATTCTCTGGATCACCTGACTCTTCACCTTAGCATCGGTAATTGGCGTTAGAATCTCTGTACGTTGCTTAATGGTTGCTAATCCATTTTCGACTTTTTCCAGTGAGTAATGTTTACGTAACTGGATCGTCTTTACTCTGCCATCCTGAAGACGTACCTTGGTTTGGTCCGGCATGTACCATTTGTGACCAATTGAGACTTCACCTTCCGGCAGAGGGGGTAATAGCAAGCCGATTCCAGGGTTGTAGGTAAAAATATGATCCTTACGCTCGAGCATCTCTCCGCTGGGTGTAATGCGGACGGTCGTGAGCGGTTTACCGATGCGCTGATTCAAGGCCTCGTACTGCTCCGGCACCGGGTTGTCAGAGGTGCTGTCATATCGCACTTCCTCCTGACCCGAAATCTTTTGCCACATGTTGGCTCGCTCTACCTGATGATCAAGAGAGATATTTCCCTGCCCATCTACCGATCGAACCTTTAAGTACTTGATTGCCTCACTACGAGAACGTACGGATTCTTCGGTACCCTGAATCCGAGTATTCATGGACACCAACTGTACGACTTTAATTCGAATTTCGTCGCCTTCGCGAAACTTGTATTTCAGCTCGTACTTATCTGTCGTGGCAGTCTTGGTTGCCGCTTTCACAGCGGATTCCACTGCATCGTCAGCAGATGCAAACTGCACGACAGTAGTGACAATGAGTAAGATCGCACTCAGAGATGCGATTCGGTAAGCCTTGAAACCCTTCATCATTGCCTCCCTGCATTGACGAATTACCTGTATGGATGATGAACATGCATACAGAGAGTCTTAGTTTATTTCTTGTGGCGAATCCTTCCGCCCCAATCCAACTTCTCTCGAAGTGTCTGGTAGTCGTTGTGTCCCTCAACTTCAATTAATCGAAAACGAGGCTCGGCACGCGTTACCCGCACTCGGTCATCAACCGATAAATCCGCGATAACTTGCCCGTCTACTGTAATCGACGTTGATTGGTTTGACTGCCGGACAGCCATCTCATAAACACGCTGGGCTGAATCTACCACCGGCCGAACGGTTAACGTGTGCGGACTGATAGCAGAAATCACAAAGGCATCCATCGTCTTTTGAACGATGGGGCCACCTGCCGACAAGCTATGTGCTGTCGAACCAACGGGTGTACTTATGATTAAGCCGTCGCAACTATACGAAGTTGCCCATTTTGAGTCAACGTAGAGATCAATATCCAGGATGGAAAATGGCGTTCCACCAAGAATTGCTGCTTCATTGAGACCAAGACACTCTGCGCGGACTTCACCGTTACGTTGGACGGTGCATTTGAACATCAAGTGATCCTGAATATGGCAGTTTCCCGCCACTACACTGCTTAAGACGCTATCAAGCTCCCCAGGCGATGTAGCCGCCAGAAATCCAAGTTTACCAAGATTCACCCCTAATACCGGCAATTGTCGCTCACCCATCTGACGTGCGGCATGCAGTATCGAGCCGTCACCTCCAAGTACGATTGCCAGATGAGCTTCACTTTCCATTAAAGGGGATGAAAAAGACGCGTCGTCCACGACAACATCACACTGTGCTGAAATCAACTCGAAAAGCGGAGCAAAGGCACTGGATTGCCTTGCTGAGTCGCGAGCAAGGACAACCACCTTGGGTCGTTGGCCACTCCAGCTCACATCTGATACGTTTGACGAGTTCATAGCGTATACGGGTCACATTCTGGGTTCATGCAGCGTTACTGAACTACTGCATCTGAAAACCGGTTCTTGTCGTCGATCATCTCACGACAGGCACGACAGATTCCATCCGCATCGAGACCTAACTCAGCGAGTAATTCATCACGGTTACCATGTTCCACGAAGATATCCGGGATTCCCAAACGCCTTACATGGTTCGTATTGATTCGCCGCTGTTCCGCAAACTCCATCACCGCGCTTCCGAATCCACCGACAAGTGCCGCTTCTTCAACTGTAACCACAAACGAACTGTTCCGTAACGCTTTAGATACCACATCTTCATCCAGAGGCTTAATGAAGCGAGTATTGACAACCCCGACACTTATGCCCTCTTCAGCAAGTCTGGCTGCCGCCACTATCGACTCAGATAGCATAGCTCCACATGAAAGGATCGTGCCATCGGTGCCTTTGCTGATGACCTCTGCCTTACCCATTTCCACAGAAGGAATTTCTCGTTGAATCTCAGGGGCAACTGCCTTGGGATAACGAATAGCAACCGGGCCATCGTGCTCTAAAGCAAAACTGAGCATCGATGCTAATTCCAGTCCGTCGCCAGGAGCCAGTACTGCCATGTTAGGAAACAATCGCAAATACCCAAGATCAAACACGCCGTGATGTGTTGGGCCATCTGGCCCTGCCAGGCCGGCCCGGTCAAGCATAAAGGTCACAGGTAAGTCCTGCAGTGCGACTTCCTGGAATATCTGGTCGAAACTTCGTTGCAAGAACGTGCTATATATGGCAACGATTGGTCGCACACCTGCTTTGGCCTGACCGGCAGCAAAGGCAACTGCGTGACTCTCGCAAATACCGACATCAAAGAACTGGGAAGCTAACTCGTCTCGCACTTTCTCCAGCTTATTCCCCTGACACATTGCTGCTGTCAACACAACGGCATCAGACCGTGATTGCAGCTGATCAAAAATTGCATCAGTGGCAAAGTGCGTGTAGTTTCTCGCTGCTGTTGTTGAAAATACGGGCGGAGTTACTAGCACCGACTCAACGGACTCTGAATCGTCTTCTTCAACGTCAGCAGAAGTCACATCACTTGTGTCGTCTTTGAATTGAGGAGGGGAATGGAAGTAAACCGGGTCAGACTGAGCAGGCTCGTATCCATGTCCCTTTTCCGTAATTACGTGCAACATCACTGGTCCATCAATATCGCGAACCATCTTCAAGTACTTCTTAAGCAATCCGATCTTATGACCATCAATCGGACCGAAATACTTAAATCCCATCTCTTCAAACATCATTCCACCATGAAGTCCGGCTTTCACACCTTCCTTCACCTGCTGTAGGAATCGTTCCGCAGGATCTCCAAATACTGGGACCTTATTGAGTACTTCGCTTACGCCCGTTTTCAATCCTGTGTAAATCGGATTGGTGCGTAATCGATCAAAGTAGGATGCAACGCCACCAACACGCGGGCAAATCGACATCTTGTTGTCGTTAAGAATCACGATTACAGGTATATCCAGATGGGCAGCGTTATTTAGCGCCTCATAGACCATACCGGATGGAAAAGCCCCATCACCGATGACCGCCACTGCTCTACGATCATCCTGACCGAGAACGTCATCGCCGCTGGATAACCCTAAAACCGTGGACACACTTGCACCGGCATGCCCCGTCATGAACAAGTCATAGTCACTTTCAACCGGATTAGGATATCCCATCAATCCGCTCTTGGTTCGTATCGACATGAATTGGTTATATCGACCGGTTACAAGTTTGTGAGGATAGATTTGATGTCCCGTATCCCAAATCAAGCGATCATGCCTGAAGTCAAAGGTACTGTGCAGGGCCAGACATAACTCAACGACACCAAGATTGGATGCAAAGTGTGCTGACCTCTCTTCAAGAAGTGTACAAAGCACATCACGCACTTCATCAGCGACATCGTTAAGCTGCTGGTTGCTCATCGACTGCAATGCCACCGCGTCCTCTAATTGAGAAAGCAGTGGATGGCTCTTGTTATCGTGTATGTCACTCATGGTCTATTTATTGGACGCTTCAGTAGCATTTTCCAGTGGCTCGCTGAGTCGGCAGGTCAGTTATGCCGATCAACAACAAATTGAGCGAGTTGTGCAAGCGGCTCAGCCTCGCCTTCAAAAATACGAAGTGAATCTACTGCTTGTTCAATCAACTCTCCAGCTAACCGACTACTTTCCTCAGCACCAAGTAGTGCGGGGTAGGTTAGCTTTCCGTGTTCCGCGTCTTTTCCAACCTGCTTTCCAAGTTGATTAGTATCACCCTGAAGGTCAAGCAGATCGTCAACGATTTGAAATGCTAATCCTAATGCACATGCATATTGGTCAAGTGCTTCAACCTGCTGATCAGTTGCCCGAGCAGAAATTGCCCCCATTTTTACAGCCGCTCGAAACATTGCGCCCGTTTTGCGACGGTGAATTCGCTTCAATTGTTCAACGTCTCCTACGGAAAACTCTGCAGCCAGATCATCAATCTGTCCACCAACCATATTCGACGCGCCTGCCGCATGTGACAACTGTGAAACACACTGGATAAGTACGTCCGGGTCATCATTACAGTTTGACAGGATTTCAAAAGCACACGTAAGCAGTGCATCGCCAGCCAGGATAGCGGTGGCCTCACCAAACTTAATGTGGCACGCTGCAACCCCGCGCCGCAGCTCATCATCGTCCATAGCTGGCAAATCGTCATGAACCAACGAATACGTATGCACCATCTCGATGGCACAGGCCGCCGCCAAACTGGCGTTAGTTCTCTGACCGCAGGCATCCGCTGCCATTAACACCATTGCCGGCCGTAATCGCTTACCGGATGCTAGCAATATATGTCGCATGGCATTACGCAACTCATCCGGGCAATCCTGACTGAACTTGGTTAGCTCAACCAGTCTCGCCTCAACCAGCGTACTCGCTTGTTCTAGAATCTCGGTCAACTCGGACCTGTTGCCAGCTAGCATTCAGTACTTTCGGTGGGGTTTAGGTAGGCAAATTGAGTATAAAGCTCATTCTAAAAGAGAGTATCTGAATCGTCCACATCGCCGGATTCGGCTTCGGCCGTCTCATCGGCAGAGTTACCCGTACGGCGCTGGCTACGGGATGCCTGTTTCTCATCTAAATCCATTTCCGAGTCATCAATCGGTTGTGTCTCAGGGTTGCCATCAGTGACTCCTGTTAGCAACTCAACTTTACGTTGGGCATCTTCCAGGGTTGCGTGACATTGTTTCAACAAATCCACACCACGCTGGTATTCTTCGAGTGATTCATTCAGACCAAGTTCACCATCTTCTAATGACTGAACGACTTGTTCCAATTGGCCAAGCGCTTCTTCAAAAGAGATTTTTTCCTGCTTATCAGCCATCTTTGATCAATTCCTCATTCAAGTGGTTAGCTTTTCGGTTCGTCAGAATCTGACTGAGTGGACTCCACGCGACTGATAATTCGGCCATCAGAAATGCGGGTTGTTATCAGGTGATCTGCCGACACATCACGAATACTGGAAATCACTTTATTGTCAGAGTCACTGGTTACACTATAGCCACGGCTAAGCACAGCAAGTGGACTGAGTGACTGCAATTGTGCTGCAAACAGACCAAGTCGCTCGTTGCTCTTGGATAGTTGAGTATCGATAGCTCGTTCGCTTCGCAATTCCAATTCGTCTACGCGACGTGCTAAGACGGAAAACATTTCTTCTGGTCTTCGTAATACCGGACGCGATGCTAACGCCTCAAGACGCTGTTTTCCCTGCTGTACCATCCGTTCAATTCGATTTCTCATGCGAAATGCAAGTTGATCTACTTCTGTCATCAATGCATCTCGCGATGGCACAACAAGCTCACCGGCATGTGTTGGCGTTAAAGCACGTATATCGGCCACATGATCGGCCAGAGTCACATCAATCTCATGGCCAACAGCAGACACAACCGGTACATGTGACTCAAAGATCGCCCGTACAACGGCTTCTTCGTTAAAACACCACAAGTCCTCAAGCGATCCACCGCCACGGCCTACGACCAGAACATCCAGAGGATCACTCAGTGAATTCGCCAACCGTATCGCGTTTGCTATTTCATTGGCGGCACCGGCACCTTGCACTTTCGCTGGAATCACAAAAACATGAATACCACCTATCCGGCCGCGGACGACTTCCAAAAAGTCGCGTACTGCAGCACCTGAAGGACTCGTCACAATTCCGATTCGTTTGGGGAATCCCGGCAGTGGTTTCTTATTTACCGGATCAAACAGACCTTCGGATTCAAGCTTCGCTTTAAGCTGCCGCAGCGCCACCTGCATGGCACCTTCACCAAGTGGCTGCATATGACGAACAATCAGTTGGTAACTACCCTGCGGTGGATACACGTCCAGCTTGCCACGACAGAGCACTTCCTGCCCGTCTTCCGGGGTAAACGCAAGCTTTTCGGCTGATCCTCGCCAAATCACTCCGCGCAATTGCCCATCGGCGTCTTTTAAATTGAAATACAGATGACCACTTCGCGGCCGGGCAATGTCCGAAATCTCACCGCTCACCCACATCGTGGGAAACGCCTCATTCACCAACTGCTTCACCAGATGATTGACTTCGGATACCGAAAGCACCTGCTGTTGATCATCTTGTGATTCAGAATTCTCTTCGGGAGACGATTCGAATAAACTCTGGCTATTCATTTTAGGACGCCCATTGACTCTTCTTGTCGCATAAGCAACATAACGATGGATCGAGGAAACCTCCGCGTCACCCAATTGTATCGCGTGAAAAAAACATAGGAACCCTGTAGATTGGCACCGCTGTCAGTAGCAGGGGAATATTAAGCTGCTCGACGGTAGACCAGCGGTGATGGTTCTCTCAGCATTACCCGTTGGCCCGGCCAGTTTGTGCCATCTCTTGCCCATTTCTCAGCAACGTCCGTGTACTGGTTCAAAGAGGCTTCTACGTATTGCCGATAGCTCTCTATGCCCTCACGATCAAGATTCTCAGGTACTTGAATACGAGGACTAGCCACCATTCTCGCCCGACTAAAGGGACGCGGAATCGCAAAGTTATCCCAGGCGCTGGAAACTCGCCACGGGTTGTTATAACCAAATCCAAGACAAACGAGGGGAATCTGTAGTTTGGAGGACAAGTAGACACATCCAGGTGCAACCGTCCGTCGTGGACCTCGAGGGCCATCTGGTGTCATCGTGAGATTCATTGTCTGCCCTTTGTCAATCAATTGACGCAGGCTTGCGACACCACCTCGTTTGGTTGACCCGCGTACCGTTTTAAAACCCATGTACTTGGCAGCGTGTGATAACAATTCTGCATCACGGTGTCTGCTTAAAAGCATCGCAATATTACAACGCCCTCTCAGATAGAACGGGAAAGGGATATATTCATGCCAAAACAGGAAGATGACGGGCCCGTCAAAACTAGGCAATGCCGGATCTATCGATGGGTCCGCAAGAAACGAACGATAGCGAAGTGTCTTCATCCAGTGTCGAACCATGACACTGATTCCGAAGCCACCTAGACGGGCAAGTCCTTTGCCGCCAATTTTCATCATCATTCCTTTATGTACACATCAACTCGACCGGTATATATCAGGATTCCCACGTTCCGGTAAACACCTCAGTTGCCGGCCCTGTCATAAACACGTGATTTGTTTGCTCGTCCCAATGCAATTCCAGATCACCACCAAGCAGGTGATTCAGAATGGTGCGATCGGTTTTTCCCGCAAGGACTCCGGCAACGCAAACAGCACTTGCTCCCGTCCCACATGCCCACGTTTCGCCGGAACCGCGTTCCCAGGTTCGCTGTTTCACTTCGCTAGTCGAAACAACTTCGACAAATTCGACATTCACCTTTGACGGGAATAAATCACTCGTCTCGATCTTGGGTCCAATTCCTAATACCAGATCATCAGTCGCATCGTCAACAAAAATGATGCAGTGCGGATTACCCATGGAAACGCAAGTCGCTTCAAAGTCAAACCCATCAACGGTGACCGATTGCAAAACAACAGGATTGCCAGCAATGGCTGTTGGAATATCCGGTCCATTTAAAATTGGTTCACCCATGTCCACGCGAACACGACTTACCTTTTCGTTCTCAATTTCCAAGTCGATTTCCAGCACACCGCATCCTGTTTCAATACTTAGGTGATCACGCCGGCAGATACCATGGTCATAGACATACTTGGCAACACAACGAATTCCGTTCCCGCACATTTCAGCTTCGCTGCCATCAGAATTAAACATTTGCATTCTCGCGTCGGCAGTATCCGAAGAACGGATCAAAATCAAACCATCTCCGCCAATACCAAACCGCCGATGTGACATATCCCTTGCTAGCTGGGCAGCATCTTCCGGTACAGACTGTGCAAAGCAGTCGATGTAGACATAGTCATTTCCGGCGCCGTGCATTTTTGTGAATTGCATCGTTTCAGTTTCCGTTAAGTCGGTCTCTCATTTAATGCTGTTTGGAACGCGTGGGTTACTCATTATCTTGCCGGCCGTGTCATTCGTCTATAACGGATACAGACGTGGTCTACCTCAATCTGATCGCTGGCATGCCACCAGGTCTCGGCGGTCGTGCAATGCGTTGATTCAGATCCTTGAAAAACCGTTCCATCGTTTCATCTAATTCTGGTAATGGAGTACTCTCGACACGCGGTTTCTCAAGCGAACCGACGACTTCAATCTTCAACAGATTTCGACTAGCTTCTGTTAGCACGTTGCGCAAAAGCGGGATTTCGAGATTACTACGTCCCTGACCAACCGCCGCGTAAAAGTCCAAATCAATCGAAGAATCAAACTTCATCAGTCCCTGACCGTATAACGCTACATTTCCACCACGGAAAATTATTCGATTCATGTGAATCGTCTCATCACGCACGAAGAAATCGATATGACTGGAATTAAAAGATCTTACGTCAGAGTCGTTTAGGCTGACGATATTAAACACGGACATGAGTAATGGGAGTTGGTATAAATCCGCCTTTTGCAAGTCAATTTGGCCATCACCCTGCCAAGTCGATCGCTTCCCTGCAACGCCATGTAATTGTAACGAAGCAAATGTTCTGCCAGCCGTCTTACTGTTAACACCCTGGCGGCGTGCGATGTAAGCCAAATCTCCGTTAGCCAGATTAAGTTGGAGAATGAATTTCGCTTCATCTTCCAAATCAACCTGCGCATCAAGACTTACGACTCCACCAAGGGATCGCCCAAACAGTGAAGATGCTGACTCTTGAGTTGGCAAAAACCGCTGTGACCACTTTCCAATGAGCAACCTATTATTTTCAAATGCAAACGGGCCCCGTACATGGCGTATTAGCTCACCAAGTAACATCATGGAATCCACCTGGATTTGACCAAAACAATGTGTCCCGGATAAATCATGACGTCCTGTAAGTCGAACTCCACCAAATAGATGTTCAATACGTGAACCACCATTAATCGAAGCATTTGTCGTGTCCAATGACAGGTCCCAGGCAACGACAA
This sequence comes from Rickettsiales bacterium, assembly GCA_002720935.1. GTDB lineage: Bacteria > Pseudomonadota > Alphaproteobacteria > Micavibrionales. The sequence continues at coordinate 10,943 of PBIV01000011.1, forward strand.
CTTGCTGATCAACACCAGCTGCTTGTGACAATTCCAGTTCGCCGCTGAGCATTAGCTGGCCATCGACGTCCAGTTGCCGCAACCCGTCGCTTAAGGGTGCTGGCAGAGCACTGAGCAGCGGGGCATCGAGTTCCAGTTTATCGATATTTAGAGTATCGATTCGCGTACTCCAACTGCCGTTGGGCAGCAGCCTCGCATGGCCATCAAAGGCAAAACGAGTGTTCTTATGACGAGCGTTTACATCAATCATTTGGATCGTACCGTCACGATAAATAAACTCGCCTGTCACTTGATTTAGATCGTAGGGAAACCAACTCGGTTTCATTTTGATTTCGCTGCTCGTAACACTTCGACCCGGCACCCATTTGCTTGCATGAATTACAAGAGATTGTTTACCAGAGTTTACCCGACTACTCACATCTAACTTCAGATGATCAAGTGAGCCCTCGATATTGAACGAATCGAACAAGTGCCGATTAGATTGGCTCGAAGCAACCATGGCATGCCGCAATGCGTCATCAACTGCCAGATCAGTGGCTGCCAACTGCAGAGCGATCTGGCCATCACCATCGGGAAGCTGTGTAAATGTACCGTTGCACTGAATGAAAGCACGACCGTTATAGCCTGTCATATCTCGCAAGGTCCATACGTGGTCCTCACAGATGAGCTTGCCGTGTACACGATGAAGCGGGTAAGGGAATTTCTCATAAACGATTGACGCCTGCTGTAATTCCAGCGCGATAAATCGTTTCATATTCTGCTTGGAACCATGGTATTCATAGCGAGCGGATTGAAGCTGCAGCATTCCGTTTGGTTTCAACTTAGAAACAAACTCTCGAGTTCTAGATTTAAGTGCGTTTAACAACTGAGCATCAATTGGTATCGGCCCGTCTGATGAAAACTCAACCCAACCGGTTGGCTTTAGAACAGGATGCTTCACGTTGGCATTGATAGTAAATGTGCGGCCGTGTGATTTAGCTCTAAACCGGTTCACCTCCACCGAATCATGACGGACTTTCACGATTCCCTGCCCATGGGCAAGCGGGTATGGAAACGCGCTTAACTTTACCGACACATCCAGCAAATGGGCTGTCAACTCATACTCTGGTTCCACATTTATCGTGTTAAATTCCAACTCTAATCGAGTGTTACCTTCCGGATTATATTTGCGAAGTTGTTTGGCAAGGTCGTTGGGCATCCCTGAAATCAGATGCTCGTCGATACGTAGATTATCTGCGACTAACTCTAGTGCACCCCGGGTCAAATCATTCGGATCCGTCGAGGCCCATTGACCACTCAAGGTAGCACCGCCGAATCGACCGTCGTTCACTTCAATTTGCGCAAGCCCGCCGTCTAGCCGAATAGATGCTCGGAGGTCCGTGAGTGGATAGGGGAGCATATTGTGCCGCACGTAACCACGATTCACGTTAGCCATCATCGTTATTTGCGGAGAGTGGGATCGGGTGCCGGTAACTTTAGCGGCAATATCAAGTTCGCACCGGTAATCCAACGCATCAGCAAACTGACTGCGAAGCTGCATTTCCCATTGGGCAGGCAGCATCGATATCATCGCTTTATCGAGAACCGCCTTCTCTGCCAAACCGGTAACATGCCATTGCTGCTCATCGAGCAGCAGTCGACCGGTAAGCTCAAGGTGCTTCACTTGTTCGCCGCTGCAATTAAATGCAAACTGAATTTGAGGTTGTGGAATCCCTCCGCCTGTTGCAGGCTTTACACGATGTATGACTCGGCCCTCTACCGGGTAGAGTACGGCAGGGGTCGAGTGTTGACCTGTTTTGACAGCCACAACCAAGTCACTAACCGTAAGCTCGGGCATTCGAACCTCAGGTGTCTCGGTCGGCGTGGGAGTTAAAACTTTCTGTATGAAACTAAAATCTGTGCCGTCACCCTGAAAGTCGATCTTCCCGCCGCGGATTTTGATCTGCTGAAATTCCGGTGTTGATTGCAGCAGGGTATGCAAATCTACATTTCCGACGAGATCCAAACGCTGAATGTGAATGCTCAGTTGCTGGGCGTCCGAGCTAGCGGTGTTATCAGTGGTGGCTTGCAGATGGTCTTCTCGTGCGAACAATCGCAATCCATTCACAATAATTCCGTACCCATCTGCGCGAGTTGCAGAGTCAACTTCAACGTCCAGATGTTCAAAAGTCTGAGTAAAGTACTGCTCGATATTGGTCCGTATCTCTTCGCCAACCTTATAGCTAATCCATGACTGGCCGATAACCAGCAATGCCACGAGCGATACCGTTGTAACGGCAATCCAGCGTGCCTGCCGGTGCCATCGTGTATGCTCCTGCTTTCGATCCGTCATATACTCTGGTCGCTGATCAGGCATCTAACACCCCCTGAGCGACCAAATCTGTTGTTCTCGATTTCGAAAAACAGCAGTCTGCAAGATAGGATGCCGCAAATACGACCAATAGGATCATCGCCGGTTGCCTGTAGCGAATAGAGCTAACAAACACCATGTGTAACAGAGAAAAGTAGATTGCCGGCGTCACCAAGATCAGCCGTTCCCAACCACCCTTACGAATTCGCCAGATGCCCAGGATTGCTGCACACACAACAACGACGTAACCGATTGCAAGTAGCCACTTCAATTTGCCACTGTTAAGGCGATTATCATTAGGAAGTGGGTTCCACATGCGACCAAATTTTTTGATTGCAAGCGACGCGGTAGCCACGGGGTTTTCTACAGCCCAATTAAGTGCTGCACTCTTCATTCGCCGGTCTAATTCAAGTTCATAATTCCCGGAAAAGCCGCCTTCAGCCACTTCAGTGTTCAACTTAGCGTAAAAGCCAGTGATAAAGCTCATGTCACTACCGCCAGTCGCCTTTGGGCTTAAACCGTCGTAAAGGCTGGCACCCATACGCGAAGTGGTGGGTACGAATTCATCCGATACCTGGTAATTCCTAATCCACCAGGGCGACATACCCATGATCAATCCCATAATCGCCATCATTCCGACAGAGAAGTGACGTTTGCGCTGTGAACTGAACACCAAAAGCATTGCCAGTAAGAACGGTGTGAATAGTAGCCAGCTTGGCCGAATCAAGGTTGCGCCGGCAGCAAGTACGCCCGAACCGGTCGCCCACATCGATCGACTTATCGCCGTACCACGATAGGCCCGCAGTAGGCAATAGAACTGTAATGCCATAAAGAGGCAAAACGGTCCTTCACTGAGAATCATAATGCTCATTGAAACAGCACCTGGATATATTGCCAGAATCGCTGCGGACACCCATCCAACCGTGCTGTTAAATAATCGAGATGCGATCAATGCCACGATGCCAATCGTCACAACTCCGAGAATCGCGTTGAGAATTCGGCCGTATAACACGGTCGGATGACCAACCGCTAGCCGGTGCAGTCCAGCAATGATGAGCGGATAACCAGGAGTTCTTACCATTTGGGCATCATCGCCGCCGTAGCGATACGGCTCGCCCTGATGGATGAGGAGGCCTAGCGTCCAATACGAGTGGCTATCCCCAAATGCGTATGGACTTGCACCGGTTAAGCGGTCCTGCCAGTAGACAGCAGCGCCGATACGCACCACCAGCGCAGTAATAAATACTGCGAGCCATGCAGATCGTTTGAACTTACCATCCTGGTACATTGCTGCCCCTGACAGCCATGAGCATCCATGCTCGTTTATTGATAAACGCTTTACTTTGCGCGTACATTTTGCATCGTGGAAATACACGCAAAAGATAGGCGTTTAGTCAAAAAAAGGCAACGCGAGAAGTAGGTAGAGCGGTGCAGTTTGGCAAAGGTCAGTCTGACCGCGTAAAGACTACACCCCCACCGGTACGGATTCGTCGCGACCAGCGATTAGTTGGTTTGCTACATAAGGATTCTGACGTGGTAAACAGGCTTCCGTTGATGGCTGATTGCTGTTTCACTTCTATGAGGCTTCAGGTAGGCTAGTAGTTTCAGATACAGTGCCATCTCGGTGCGCTGATCATAAATCCAGGGAAAATACGGAATTCAAAAAGCGAGAAACAGAATGGCAAGTGTTTCATTACAAGGCGGCTCGTCAAGCAACGATCAACGGGTGTTTTGGGGCAGCTTTATCGCCCTTATTGCATGTGCATTCGGATTCGTAGTTCGTACTCAAATTATCGACGACTGGGCTGCGGAGTTTAGTTTAGGTGAAACTGAAAAGGGCAAACTACTGGCAGTAGGCTTTTGGCCATTTGCATTTAGCATTTTTGCTTTTAGCTTAATCATCGACCGAATAGGTTACGGTCGAGCAGCCTTCATCGGATTCTTGCTACATGCATCTTCCACGCTGATTTTGATATTCGCCAATGGCTATGACATGCTTTACTGGGGCACATTTATTTTTGCGTTGTCCAACGGTACGGTCGAAGCATATATCAACCCAGTTGTTGCCACGATGTTCAACAAACAAAAGGCGAAGTGGTTGAATATTCTGCATGCCGGCTGGCCAGGCGGCTCAGTACTTGCCGGCATCATTGCCATTTCGATGGGTGACGAAGTCGCGTGGCAATGGAAAGTCGGTCTCACATTAATTCCAACACTGGCATACGGTGCAATCTTATATGGTTGCAGTTTCCCGCAAAGCGAACGCGTAATCGCAGGTGTTTCGTACAAAGACATGCTTCGCGATTTTGGTGGATTAGGTGCATTTATTGCCGTATTCCTAATCAGCCTGCAAGTTGGCGACATTCTTAAGAACTATAACGTAATCGATGAGAACACCGAAGCATTAACCATCGCTGGCTGGTCTATCATCCCAGGCATCATCGGTGGAATTGCATTTGGAGCGTATGTTAAAGGGCTTGGGCAACCAATCTTCTTTATTCTGTGCCTATTAATGATTCCACTTGCAACGACAGAGTTGGGAATTGACAGCTGGGTTTCAGAACTCATGAAGCCTGAAATGATTGATATTGGTTTGCATGAAGGCTGGATCTTGATTTACACAATGGCCATCATGACTGTACTGCGATTCTGTGCTGGACCAATTGTTGAGCGTATCAATCCCATCATGCTGCTGACCCTTAGCTCTGGAATCGCTTTACTCGGATTGGTTTTCCTTTCCACAGCAACCGCAATTATGGTTCTCGTAGCTGCAACGGTTTACGGTGTAGGAAAAACTTTCTTCTGGCCTACGATGCTCGCAGTCGTTGCTGAAAAATTCCCACGTGGCGGTGCACTTACACTCAACAGTGTTGGCGGCATCGGCATGCTCGGCTTAAGTGTTGGAACGCTGTTCTTAGGACAAATCCAAGACAATAGTATTGAAAAAGCACTCGTAGATAACAACAAAGTCGAATACTTAGAAGAAGAGAAAGTCGGCCCGCTTGGTGCCTATCGATCCGTTAACGCTGACGCTGTGGCCGCTGCCTCGGAAGAAGTTCAAACGGAAATCGAAGGTATTCAGGGAGATGCCAAGAAAGGTGCATTACTAACTGCCGCAATCTTCCCGGCAATAATGCTGCTTTCGTATATCGGCCTGTCGCTTTATTTTAAATCTCAAGGTGGATATAAAGCTGAAAACCTGCTTGATGATAATGATTCGGGAGATGGCTCTGAGGCTGGTGGTGAGGTCACAGCTGATCCTCCAGTAGAAACTGCTGAGCCCGAAGCTGCTGAAGATGCAGACGATATAGCAGATGGTGGTGAAACCGAAGCAGACGACGGTGACGATGAAGCACCTGCTGCTGAAGACACGGCAGATGAAGGTGCAGCAGACGAAGGTGCCGGTGAAGCCGCTGATGACTCTGCAGAGGAAAGTGACGATTAGTTACAAACCGCTAGTCATCGATCACGTCTGATTGAATTATTCAACACGACGGGTGAGCGAAAGCCGCCCGTCGTGTTTTTTTGCGCAGATCGCTCCGGAAAACTCATCAGTACCAGATTCTGACAGGCATAAGTCAATTAGCCTTTGCCATTGCTCTCGTCCCATTTCACGGCGTGGCCAGCTCTGACTCTCCCAAATACTGATCAGTACCTGGCCTTTCACAAACACCGCCAAGTTATTAAACGCCACTGCATCAATAACAACCGTGCCCGCCAATTCATCCTGAATCAAGACGGACTCCAGCAGATCATCGACGTGGTCGCTGATCCACTCATTCAGATCCGCCGCCAATGAAGACAATCTCAAAATGGCACTACGTGCATCATTCTGGTAATCCCGCTCAATCAATGGCAGCAGTTCACCGCGAATCCGATTACGCATATACTTCATATCTTCATTGCTATGATCATGTCGATGCTCAATCTTTGAGTCGCTGACAAAAGCCTCAACTTGCTGCCGCGAAAGCGACAACATCGGGCGAATCATCACGATACCGTGTGCAATTTCACGAGTTCGAGGTATACCGCTTAGTCCAAGCATACCGGTACCACGTAAAATGCGATCAAGCACCGTCTCCACTTGGTCATCGCTTGTATGGGCGGTTACAACATATCTGGCACCGATCTGACAGGCGATATCTGCAAATGCTCGATACCGGATTTCTCTGGCCGCCTGCTCGCTTTGATCCGCTGAAAAATCCGGATAGTCTGAGGCACTTATCACTGACAATCCTACAGACAGATCTTCACACGTATCCGCGACAAACTTAGCATCAGCGTCTGATTCGGCGCCCCTCCATTGATGATTCACGTGAATCGCAAAGATATTGTCAGAGGGGCAAGGATGAAGATCACACAATGCATGGAGCAGGGCAATGCTGTCTGCCCCACCTGATACACCAACCAATACTCGTGTATCCTGCCAACGTTCTATTGGCCACGACGTATTGAGACTTTGAACGAAGTGATGCACGACACCCTCTACGGGAGATTAAACCGCACACTGCGCACGCCAGTTCATCTGTGAACATTTTGAAGGGCAGTTGCGGGTATTCTTTCAGCAATGTTATATTCGGCTCAGAGGGCAAGCTATTTTTCCATTCGCTAGCACTCGATCAACTAACTTTAACATCTGCACGGCATTCCAACTACTCGCAAGAGATTAGCTACATGACCGCAGTGTGTTAGAGCAGGATAGCGTAATCAGTCCTACATCAGAGTCACGTAAATTAGCGTGACATCCAATCGGATCGTTTACCGTCCTGGCTAAAAAACACAAACCCGTTGGTAACCAACGGTTAGAAAGGTCTCAACTTGAGAATCCTGTTTATTGGCGATATCGTCGGTCGCCCCGGCTATCGCATGGTACAGCATGGCGTACCACACCTGCGCAAACAATTTAATCTGGACCTGGTAATTGCCAATGGTGAAAACGCCGCTGACGGTTCCGGATTGACTCCCAAGCTCTACAAGAAGATTGTTGATGCGGAAGTCGATGCAATCACACTCGGTGACCACATTTATCGGCGACGAGAGATCTACGAGGTGCTGGATCACAAAGATAACATTGTGAAGCCTGCGAATTTNCCGANCACNGCNCCTGGCAAAACCCATTGCGTTGTATCATCNATCACCGGCAGGCAAGTCGCCGTCATAAGCNTCATNGGGCGTGTATTTATGAAGCCTGTCGATTGCCCNTTTGCAGCAATTGACAGGGAATTAAAACGNATCCCCCAAGAANTCAAAACNGTGTTTGTAGACTTTCATGCTGAGGCAACAAGCGACAAACAGGTCATGGGACGATATCTCGACGGACGCGTTTCTGCTGTACTTGGAACGCACACGCACGTGGCTACGGCAGACGAACAGATTCTACCCGGAGGTACCGCCTTTCAATGCGACGTCGGCATGACAGGCCCTCACGAGAGTATTCTCGGGCGCGACATAAAGGCGGTTACGGATGCTGCCACGACATTTCGACCGGTTCCCTTTCAGGTCGCAAAGAACGATGTCCGCTTAAACGGTAGTATCGTTGAAGTAGATCCATCGACCGGCAGAGCAACATCGATTGAACGACTCTGTTACCGCTGGGAAGATCTACCAGATGTCATGAGTCAGCAGGCCTGATAATCAAAATCCGATTTATCGCTGATCTATTTCTAACGTCTATCTGGCGACAAAAAGCTTTGGCGACAACGAAAGTCTTAGCGTATAAGTGATGCATCGTGTGCGAAGTCTTCGGACTTCTCATATGCAAAGAACTCTTTGGCTAGATGACGCGACAGAGCGCCAATATAGGCTCGGCGAAATGCTGCTTCGTTAGTCTCTGTCGTGTGTTTTGCACCATTCTCCGGAAACGTAAAATCAAATGTGTCGGCCTGATATGCGACCTTTCCGCGATCCTGAATATCGAACACCGTCGTTTGAACCGTCGCGCGACCTTTGTATAACGTTTGTCCATCACGAATGCTAAATGACTGCACATCGNGCAAGAGTAGAAGATCCGCGTTTACACCGCGACCAATTTCCGTGTAATCGATTTCATCCCAATCATTGCGATCAATCCAATCAGCAATTTCTTCCTGTCTTACAACGTCGATATCATCGANCCTNCTTTGAAGAATCGTCGACACCTGACGAGCAATCATACCGCTGGGTGAAGTCGGCCCGTTAGCAGGTGATACCGATGAACAAACCACTGCAACACGCTTTTCCTCCATGCCGTCGTATGCTGCTGGAATCTTGTCTCCCTTGATCACATACAGTGCATGAGCCACCATACCCACACAACCGGTAATGGGAAGGATAAGTCCAATAAGCAGTATAGGAATCCATTGTTGTAGTGCGTTTGCTCTGGCTTTCATGTATGCGTCCTTGCATTTTCATTTTGTAAGGCGAATCCATTCGCCTAAATCAACCGAATTATCCACTCGATCAAAACAACACAAATCCAAATNNCAATGGTNAANATCACCCATTTGTCTTTGTAGTTATCAAGATTCCACCGACCAGTAATCGCTCTGGCTAATAACCACGGAGCAGCAAGCAACGACAGGATTGCTAGCAGAAAGCCCCCGGTATTGGCATTGAGCGACGCCAACAGATCGGCATTCATTAAGTGTGCCCATGATGTAGTCATGCCACATGATGGACACCGCATGTTTAACTCCTGAATGAACCAGCAGCCAGGTAAACCCAGTTGCTTGTGCGTTCCGTATCCGTGAGNNTCAGGATCCAATCCTGCAGCTANCATGAACAATATCANAAGCAGCAGGCCTGCTATCCCCATTACGAGACGCGTTTTCAACGGAANTTGGTACACCCGTGTTCCTCACATGTAACTGAAGTACGGGAAAACCGCTGGAAGAATAGCGANATNNGCTATTTGAGGCAAGTGCAGAACANGCCAGANNNATGNNCGCATGTGAATNCCAATCGGCNATTACAGCTTCGGTGGCCGGCGCTTCGGAGGTGGCTTNTTAAGCATGTTCGCCTGATCATTTTGAGCAGGTGCNGGATTNCCACCGNCACCAGCACCAGGTCGTGGAGGTGGNGNAAGATTCGTAAAGGAAATNTCCCACTTCCAACCNATCGGTGTTTCCAGTTCCNGCNGTGCNAGATGAGCCCAAGGNGTNCCTTCGTGCTTATCCACGACTCGNTGCANGTACTCATTTGCCTTNATNCGTGCTTTATCGAGTTGGCTTCCCACNGNNATTTCATCNGCCGGTACNAGCGTAAACGTATTNTCACGCTTTGGATCNTTGAGTTTCAATCCTCGNTTGGCAGCTGCNAACATTTGGTTATATGCTTCGGTACGCACGTAAGTTGCCAGCACNCGCCCCATCGCCANATCATAGTTTGCCTGCCATCGTAGTGAGTTTTCATCATCACGGGCNGCTTCNCCCAACTGCAANGTNTCCATCAAAGGCTGGATCGTATAGGCGAGTTTNGCTGCTTGCTTTTGNGCTTCGCTCAATTCCGTATTGAATCCCGCCTCATCNCGNTTCACGAANTNTAGTTNNGGGCTTTGCATNGGTGCAGTCCATGANTGACTNGCAGCCTGAACNAGNGCTGTACGCATNTTACTGGACTGTATTCGCTTCANGTACTCNCTTCGTGGTACATAGTCCGGNCGNTACTTTCNCATNACCGTGGGGTCAAANAANGTNTCCATGAATGANGAATATGCTGANGTTTCNCNTCNTGTAATCGATTTATTCACNTTNCGNTTCGGATGTACNGCAAANTAGATNCCACCGGTNGNATAACACATNCGNGTCATTGCCCANGGGCCAAANCCNGAATCAATAACNGCNGTNCCTTCCATNGAACTNGAAAANGCNAGNTTNANNCGNTCTGGCANACANGANTCCGGNCCNTGATTNACAACTCCCCACTGAGGNGTTTGGTCNTAATTCGGATCNGGNTCAACCCANTTCATTCGCGTNTCGGAACGCCCAAACGGAGCAGGNACGCCAACNCAATAAACGGGAATTGCCAANTGNCGACATCGCTTAATCGTGTCNTCNNCCGTCATTTGATCNTCNCCAACTTCATCNCAGACCACGATCATCATGACATTTCGCTTNGGATCACCNTCAGCACCNGTNTCTCGATANTTNGANTANCGATTGGCNGTAAACTTCACNGCCTGAAAGATGTTNTCAACTCCGCTTTCNTCNAACTGAATCTTGTCGATNGCTTCTTTGATCTCNGACANATTATCCGTCGGTTCCTTNAGCATATCGGTGATTTGCTGGCCGAATGAAAGCACTGCCGTGAGCAACGGNTTGTCTGANTGNCGTGCAAATGCCGGATTCTCGGCAGCTTCCANCACACCAAGTTCNCGNTAGATACGTTCAAAACGATCTCGAATNTCCTGACGTTGCATNGCGAGACTACCGGANTGGTCGAACAACCAGATCACAAGTGTCTTGCGTTCTTCAAGNGACTGNAGAATCTCCTGAGTAATTCGATCTACCGCACCGCTCGCACCNGTNGCCGACTCNCCGGTNTGACCNCGNACAGCNGANAGTTCATTNAGCTCTAACCCGGATGCGATATCAATGGTTTCATTAACGTAGATTTCGCCNATCTCGTGTTGCTCNAAATCNACNGGTTCCGGGATATCTGANACTTCAGCAATGACCGGNGCTTCGCTACGAGCCATTTCCANGCTGAAATCACTGTTGGCACCNATCTCTTCCATCGGCGCGTCGTTAAATGCAACCTCTTCCGGAATGTCCAGTTCGATTACTTCTTCTTCTTCNAGTNCTACGGNGNTGAGATCAATATCGCTATCGTCAGCCGAAATCATNGGNACTAATCCCAATCCCAGCAGGATTGCAACNTGTACAAGCACACTTGTCAGAAAAGCGGANGAATCACNGTCAACNATGGACTCGTCTTCGTANATTTTTTCTTGCCACTTTTGGGCTNNTTCGNCGTCTTTCACAGTATTTCCTCTCGNTGCTTCNNGCAAACGAATAAGGTGCCCCTTNTATATATCGACNCTGTGTCTACCGTCTATTCTTGTAGGGTTTAGAGAAAAAAGCAAGTTCATNGCNANANTAACAGGCANNATGAACCANTCTGACAGCNNAANCCCAAGNACCTTACTCTAACCTGAAAANNCATAAAACAGNGNAAAAGNNCCCACTANTCTCGNATTTANNGAATGTCGAAATTAGTTNATTTGACTGCTNAATTCCTCCCTTCTACGATTTAACNGNAGTTGTTAAGGNACTGACACCTTCAGACGTNNATCNTAGATGNAGCCNAGGCANACAAATAAGCATTTTATCTGCTTACTCAAAACGGCCGATACTATTGATAGGCTGTCTGTTATAACNTGCCTGCTTATTCAACANTGAACCTGCAGNCANTGTCAGATACCAAGATGCTTTTACNCACTCGCCACANACNGGTCANAATTATGAAGAAGTCATATCCATATANAATCNATTCACNGTTNGTTTCCATNTGCGTAATGCTNTTATTNGCGACCACAGCCNTAGCGCAGGACGACGACGAAGAAGAGAAGCTCCCTGANCCACAGGATATTGAGCTTCGAACTGAAGANCGCNTCATTCTTCANGCTCGATTTTATCCNGGTACAAAAGGAAAGAACTCCGTGCCAATTATCATGGCGCATGGCTGGGCTGGAAAAGGTGAAGAGTTTTATGATTTGGCGGCGAAGGTTCAGAAATTCCTTGGGCACGCCGTGATCGTCCCCGATTTACGTGCTCACGGCAAAAGTGATTATGCCGAAGATCCCAAGGATCCAAATGGGACCGTAAAGCTCGACAGAAATAAAATGAACAAGCAGGACATTCTCAACATTGNNTTGGATATCCGTGCATGNAAGAAGTACTTAATGANTCNGAACAATGCAGGGGAACTGAATATCGAACAACTTTGTATCGTTGCTGCTGATGTTTCGTGTATTCCAGCACTNGAATGGGCTGTGTATGACTGGACACGACCAGTCCTGCNAACCATTAAGCTNGGNCGGGACATNAAGGCCATGNTCNTGTTAACACCCGTTAGCGAATNCAANGGNCTNCGTGTCGACCANGCACTAAAGCATGCTTATGTGCGCGGAGGCATGAGNATGATGTTCCTGGCCGGAAGTGANNTNNNNTCNGCTCANTCGGANNCAAAACGACTTCACGCNCGATTCGAGNGATTCCATCCTNCATTGCCNGAAGATCCCGTTGAACGTCGCAAGAAACAGGATCTCTTCTTTGTNAGCATTCCGACAAAATTACAAGGCACAAAACTTCTTACTTANCAGCCNGGTAATAATGATCCTAATCCNGTTGCATTAATTGGACAGTTCATCACCGTTCGACTNAGCAACCGNTCGGCAACATTCNNATGGNANGACCGCAGCAGAGACGACTAGCAGNTTGAAGGCCGTTTCAATTTGACAGCTAGCTTACGCTTTCTTGCTNGCCCACTTGTGCAATACAAGAAGCGATGGTGATGCGATGAAGATCGAGCTGTAGGTTCCTACCACGACGCCGATGACCAAGGCAAAGGCAAAGCCGTGAATCCCCGAACCGCCGAAGACGTATAACAATAACACCACGATTAACGTGGTTACTGAGGTAAGCAGGGTTCTTCGCAACGTGGAGCTAATACTTCGATTAAGCATTTC
>PBIV01000012.1 GCA_002720935.1 Rickettsiales bacterium
GAAGATGGTAAGGTCGAGTTTTCTTATAGTGAGCCCAAAGATATAGAGGTTGATGGAATCGATAAGGTGTATTTTCCAACTGAACATTCATTGATGATTTGGGACGCTGTAGAAAAAGATAAAAAATATATCTCGAATCCATTTTTCGATGGCAGTGATGAAGATGGCCCAGCAACAGCAAGTGTCTTTATTTTCTCTGATACAAAACAAGCGGACATGATTAAAAGCCGTGCTAAAGGCAATGAGAAAATTGATGAAAGCCTATTGGATTCGGATGTCAGGAAAGTGCGTTTTACATTTTTTCCATCTTTTAAAGAGGCTTTAAATAGCGGTGATGTTCAATCAACCTATGAAATGAACGCGATCATGCTAAAAAATGGTGTGGTTAGCAAGATGGAGATTGATTATCATGATTTCATTTTAGATGCTAATTTAGTTGAATTAGAGAAGCTTCCCGCATCAGATGAAAATTGTCGATAAGTTTTTATTGATTTAAATTAATGACTGATTAAGGTTTAAGTATTATATCTTTAATATAGGAAAAGTATTTTTTCTATTCATATTGAGGGTTTTAAAAAGATAGTTTGGTAGTTAGATGTCAAAAAAAGTTCTAATCGTTGAAGACAACGAATTAAACATGAAATTATTCCATGATTTGCTTGAGGCAAATGGATATGAAACAGTAGAGACGAGCGATGGCCATTCGGTTGTTGAGTTGGCGCGTTCTGTTAAGCCTGATTTGATCTTGATGGATATTCAATTACCAGAGGTCTCTGGTTTGGAAGTCACATCATGGTTAAAGGATGATGATGAATTAAAAGACATTCCTGTTATCGCAGTTACAGCTTTTGCGATGAAGGGGGATGAAGAAAAAATCCGTGAGGGTGGCTGTGAAGATTATATCTCTAAGCCAATCTCAGTCGTTCATTTTTTAGAAGTCGTAAAGAAGTATTTAGAAGCATAAAAGTAGGGAAGTTTTAATTATATGTCTGCTCGAGTCCTTGTCGTCGATGATATTTTACCCAACGTTAAGCTCTTAGAAGCAAAGTTGAGACGTGAGTATTTTGATGTCGTAACAGCCAGTAGTGGCGCAGAAGCCTTGGAAAAAATGGATTCTGATGCCCCTGATATTGTTTTGTTGGATGTGATGATGCCTGAAATGGATGGGTTTGAGGTTTGTCAGCGTATTAAAAACAATTCTAAAACTGCCCACATTCCTGTAGTCATGGTTACTGCGCTTACCGATACATCTGACCGTGTGAAAGGTTTAGAGGCGGGGGCTGATGATTTTTTAAGTAAGCCTGTTAACGATACAGCCCTGTTCTCACGTGTAAGATCGCTTGTTCGCTTGAAAATGACAATCGATGAATGGCGCGCCAGAGAAAATACAGCGAGCCAGCTTGGTATGGGGCAAGAATCAAAAGTTACAGAAGTGCCATTTACAGATGGTAAGATACTGCTTGTGAATGATATGGCCTTTGAAACTGAGAAAATCATTGAAACCTTTAAAAAGGATAATCATGAGGTCTTTCCTGTGCAAAAAGGCATGGCTGCGATTGAAAAGCTAAAAGAACATAGCTTTGATTTGATTATGGTCTCATTAAATTTAAAAGAAGAAGACGGTTTAAGACTTTGTTCTTATTTTAAATCGAATGAAGAAACGCGCACCACACCAATTTTGATGATTGCCGAAGATAAAGATATTGAGCGTATCGCCCAAGGCTTGGAGATGGGGGCACATGATTATGTTGTACGCCCAGTTGACCGAAATGAGGTGATTGCCCGTGCAAGATCACAAATCCGTCGTAAACGCTATCAAGAAGGCTTGCGCTCTAAATATGAAGAAAACATTACATTGGCTGTCCGTGATACTTTAACGGGTCTCTTTAATAGACGTTATTTAATGACACACTTTGAAAAGCTTTTAGAGACATCGCGTGAGCAGGAAAAAGATTTATGTGTGCTGATTTTTGATTTGGATAAATTCAAATCAGTTAATGATACATATGGTCACGGTGTTGGTGATGAGGTTTTAAAGATATTTGCAGAACGTTTATCCAATGCGGTCAGAAGTTTTGATGTCTTTGCCCGTATGGGGGGCGAAGAGTTCGTTGTCATTATGCCAGACGTTACACAAGAATTGGCCGTTCAGGTCTCTGATCGTTTAAGACGTGTGGTTGAAGAATCGCCATTTAAAGTTTCAACCGATGAGGGCTATTTAAGGGTCACAACCTCTATTGGGGGCGCAATTGTTAAATCGGGTAACGAGACAGCTGAAGAAGCTTTAAAACGCGCTGATGAGGCGTTATATGACGCAAAAGAAACGGGGCGTAACTTAGTCGTCTTCGATCAGATTGGTGTTATTGCTAGAGGCGAATAATAAAAAGATTTATAGATAATAAAAAAAGCCTTGCGAAATTTCGGAAGGCTTTTTTTAAATTCTTAAAATAGAAAAATGTACTGTTAGTAAAATTACTTGATTTTACCTTCTTTAAATTCTACGTGACGATTGACCATTGGGTCATATTTACGGATAGTCATTTTTTCAGGCATATTCGTAGGGTTCTTTTTTGTCACATAGAAATAGCCACTTTCTGTGCTATTTAAGCGAATTTTGATTGTTTTTGCCTTAGCCATCGTTTAAATCCTATAGTTAATAGTTATATATAAAATTCTTAAGCAGACTTGCTTATCGTAAAATTTGAGCAAAATGTCAAGAAATAATTGCATATAAGGTACAAGAAAATGGAAATATTGCAAACGGAAACAGCGAAATTCGAAGATATTAAGAAATTAGTCGATGAAATCCTGACCCATAAAGGCGATAAAGGAGATGAGATAGAACTTAGCGGCGATGATTTACTTGATTGGATTTGCACCTCACAAGAGAAGTCGCCACCATCTTTACACCACCCAAGAATTTGTTTATTTGCAAAAGCCAAAGACGTTGAAGAGGATTTAAAGTCAGTGACGGAAGGCACCTCGCCATTAAATGATTTTTCAAAACATATCGATGCTGATTTGCGTGTGTTTGAATTATCAGACAAGAGCTCTGGAGAGTTTGATGAAAAAGACATCGTAATGGCAATTACATATGGCATGATGAGCATTAGTGATGGTGTTGACGCGCTTGTTTTATATGGTCTTGAAGATAAGCAAGAGGATGTTTTTATTTCTGATAGCGATGCCGATATTGTGAGCGCGCTAAAAGATATTCAAGCACGCTCAAATGATCGTTTATGCGCTTTGATAGGGGCTATTCTTGCATGTCGCTTATCTAAAACGCCTGTTTTCTTAAACGGCATTTTGGCGCTCTCTGCTGCAAGCTTACTCAATAAGATTGATCCATACTTAACCGAGCACTGTATTTATGCAGGTGTGATGAAGTGCGATCAAAAAGCGCTTATGAAGGATACAAATATCTTTGTACTTGAGAATGAAAGCGAAGAGATGATTGCGCAAACAGCACTATCGCTGATCGCTTACTGGCAGTCTGTTTTATATGAAGATCGTAAAGCGATTTAAAATGTCTCAATCACGACGACTTCATCAAGGGCTTCTTGATAATGTTTGAAGTTTTTAGCCAATGATTTATCACGATCAAGAATGAGCTGTTCGGGGACATGCCTTTTGGTGCGAAGTTCTCTAACTTTGACTCGCATTTTCACCATTTCAATAGGGCACTCAGCGTAAATCATTTTTGTTTTATAGTTATGAATTTCTTTGATTTCTTTAAGGATTTGAATGTGATATTCAGGCGCACCGCTGTGATCAAGTAATATATTGGTTTTTTCATTTACAAGCATTTCAATAATTTTGTAGCCAATTGATGCTGCAGGCTGCCAGAATTCATCATAAGCTTGTTCGGGGTTTATCATAGATGACTCTTCATAGCCATCAAGTTCAGTCATGATGTCATCAAAATCAATTCGGATAAAACCTTGACCTTTTAATTCATTTTCCAAATAAGAGACAGCTAGGGTTGTTTTTCCAGCTCCTGGCAAGCCCCCCATATGAATAAAAGTGGGTTCTTTTAAATTGCTTTGCTCAATGCGAGAACGGTATAAATTTAAAATTCTCTTTTCTTCATGTGCAAAGCTAGGGTCTAATTCTGGTCTTTTAATTTTAAACTCGTTCGTCATTCTATTCGCCCATTTGTACTAATGATGCATTATCTTTAGCCTTTTTGAAGAAAACATAAAGAGTAAAACCGATAAAAATCCGTATAAAATATTTAAAAGTGTTGCATAGCCTAAGTAATCCCATAGAATATTTCCGCTTAAGAGAACTTCTCTTAAGGCCTCAAAACAGTAAGCCGTTGGCAATGAGAAGGCGACGGTTTGTAGCCATTCAGGCAGCACACTTACAGGATAAAAAACACAAGAAATTGGGGCTAAGGCTGCCGCAATTGTCCAAGCGAGGGCTTCGATCCCCAACCCATATCGAAGAATAAGGGATTGAACAATTAATCCAAGCCACCAGCCCGTAATAAATAGGTTTATAAAGAATAAGAGGAAGGGGAAGCCAATCTCAAAAATTGAAAATCCGTAAATTGGAATGGCTAACAACATAGGGGGTAAAATGCCAATTGTTGTTCTGATCAGTCCCAAAATAATCAGAGAGATTATCCACTCATAGGGGCGAAGGGGAGAGATAAATAAATGGCCTAAATTGCGTGACCACATTTCTTCTAAAAACAAGAAAGCATGACCAATTTGTGCTCTTAAGAAAATCTCCCACATGAGGGCGCCACCGAGCATAGCAAAGAATAAACCAGCGCCTGCATCTGTATTCATATTAACCAAATATGTGCTAACAAGCCCCCAGACCAGCATTTGCATGGTTGGCCAATAGGCGATTTCGATTATACGCGGCCAAGAGTTTCTGTATAAAAAATAGTAACGGCATAAAACGCCATATATTCGATTAATCATTTGAATGCTCTATTCTTTTTAATTTTTTTAAATTTACGATCGTGCGAGATCAATAAAAACATCTTCTAAATTCTTCATGTCATATTTTTGAAGCAGATTTTTAGGGCTACTCTGATCCAAGATGGAGCCTTTTTTCATCATTAAAACATGATCGGCCAAGCGTTCTACCTCTGCCATATTGTGGGAAGCAAGAATGATTGTGGCTTTGTTTTCTTGTTGATAAAACTCTAAATAGGAGCGAATACGATCGCCCGTATCGGGATCAATTGAGGCTGTTGGCTCATCTAGGAATAAAACAGTAGGCGTGTTAATTAATGCTTTTGCCAATGCCAATCGTGTTTTTTGACCTGCGGATAAAGCGCCAGAGGGCTGTTTTTTAAACCGCATAAGGTCTAAATCTTCTAAAAGTTGGTCAATTCTTTTATGCGCGTTAGGCACATTATAAAGCTGGGCGTTGACATACATATTTTCAAAAACGGTGAGTCTGTGGGGCAGCTCTACATAGGGCGATTGAAAATTAGTAAAAGGGAGGGCGTCATAACGATTTTTTAGCATATCGATATTGTTGATATAAATCTCGCCGCTATTTGGTTTTAAAACACCAAGCATCATAAAGATCGTTGTGGTCTTGCCTGCACCATTTCCGCCTAGGAGTGCCGTGGTTTTGCCTGTTTCAAACTCACAACTGATATTATTTACAGCTGGCAGATCGGCATAATATTTGGATAAGTTTTTAATAGAGATCATATTGAATTTTTTAATCAATTCTGATGCGCAAGTAAACTTAAAAAAACAGATACAGTTTGACATAATTATTGAAATGTGTATAATGGCACAAAATTATTTTGGAGAAGAATATGACTAGAAATGAACAAGCCATAGCAAATGTACATTCAGAAGATAAAATTCTGGAAGATGCAATCGAGTTGGGGGCCTTTTTCTATGTTCATATTTTATATAAAGCCACGTCAGAAGATCGTGCAGAATATATTGCGCAAGCAAAGCAGGCCTCTCAAGACGGTGTAGACTTCACGCCATCAAATGAACGATTTAATGAAGAGCTAGAGCGTGTTTATGATCGTGTAAAAGGAAAATTACAAATTGGCATTAAGGTTAATACTAAAACATTGAGTAATCTGTTCAATACAAGAATCCGAACTGATGTCGAAAAACTTTTCAAAGACTGTTTTAATGAAATTTATGAAACTGATTTAGATGAAACAGAATTTAGAATGAGCGTTTATGAAACAATTCATTCTATTCAATCACAATGGACTGATATAATCCCGCGTTATAGTGAATTTGGTCTGAATGTTGATATTTATAATGCTTATGAACGCTTAGCGGATCTCACAAAAGAAATGCGTAGTCTTATGAAGGATTTAGATCAACAGCTTAAATCAGGGCAAGATTTTACTGAAAAGCAAAAAGAGCGCGTTAAAGACACCCTTAGAAACCCTTATTTAACAGGTTTTTATAAAAAAAGAGCCCTTTAAAAGAGCTCCCATATTTTTTTAGTAATTCTTATAATTTAGATTAGATGCGCGCAGTTTTCTTTGCCTGGCTTTGGCTCGATGATTTGGGCTTTCTATTGTTCTTTGTTCAGCCTGTATCGTTTGAGTAAAGATATCGCGATTAATATCGAATTCAGGGCCTATCCATTCAATATTCTCATCTCTATGGTCTTCAAAATCATCACCCGTCTCTGGATGGATCATCGCAGATAAGTTGCCAATTTTAGACTTTAGAAAATATTTAACGGCTCTCTCATCTTTTTCATTTTTGGGGAAAACTAAAAATGATCCAACAGGGTGGGGGCCAACGGGTTTTTCATGAAAGCGCCCCAAGATCAAGCTTGGAAATTTTTGTGCCAATTTAGCTTTTAAGGTTAGTGCTTCTTCTTTTTGATGGTCTTTAAAGTAGATGTGAATATGCGTCATGTGTTTGCTCCTCTAATTAAGATGTAAATGATAATCATTCTTAATTAGAGTATCTCGGATTCGGTTTAATGTAAATGAAAATTATTCTCATTTAGAATTAGTTCAGAAAATGAGGTTATAATATCAACTGTAACCGAAATAGGTTCGGAAAGTATTCGTTAAGGCTTTGAGCGCGAATATGGATTACGAAGACGGACTTGCGATTTTTTTGAAGCCGCTTTGATACTGGCTTTTAACTCATCTGCTTGCTTTAAATATTCATCTAAAACAAGTGTTGTTAATTCCAAACTGTTACGGATATCTTGCCAGTTAGGGCTGTATTTCTCTAAATATTTCTCTTTATCTTCATCTTTTAATTCAAAGTTGTTGTAATTCATTTCTAAGAGTTGCCCAGAAGAGAGCCCCTTTGTTGCATTTTTATAGCTATTATAAAGAAATGATGCTTCGGCTTTTAGTAAATCAATTCTGCGGGTCTCTAGCGTTGTTCCTAATAAAGAAAGCTGTGGTAAAAAGGTACGCATGTTAAATAAAAAGCTTTGTAATTCAAATTTATTCGGATCATTGTCATCAAGCCCTTGTTCAATATCTATAATTAGAAGATAGTTTTCCTTTAAATATTGGCAGTTCTTTTTAAAGTCTTTGAATTCTTTTGAAAATTCTTCCCTATTCTCATAAATATTGGTCATGATGCCTCTTTTATAAACATTTCCTGCATTATGTCTATAAAGCATGAAGCTTTTACTTATGTCAACTGAATTTTCGGAGAGGTTTTTAAATTTATGACTGGCTTTGTTTGATACTGTTCGCGTTAGTCATTTGCACAGCTTGCCAGCTAATCTGGGCAAGCTCTTTTCGATCAGCGTTATTTTCAATCTTAATGGGGTCTGAAAAAGTTAGTTTTGCTTTCATCTTACCATGTCTTAAAAAGCGCCATAAATGCGGGATCATTGATTCATCTTCGCGATACCATGCAATGATCTCACGGCGTTCATCATCTAATGGCGTTCCATCCATATGGGTGTATGTCAAAGAGATAGGTTGGATATAAACATCTTTATCTGTATTCTCACCCATGAATGCACCAAATAAAGATGATTTAAAGGGGAGGACGTCTGTTCCTAAGCTTGTTGTGCCTTCGGGAAAGATTACAAGGTGCGATCCCTTAGCGACATAATTCTCAAGTTCTTCTTTTTGTTTTTTGGCGGCACTTGGGCGTCTTTCAACAAAGATTGTGCCTTGCAGTTTTGCTAAAAAGCCAAAAATAGGCCAGCTTGCAATATCACTTTTTGCAACAAACATACCCTTAACCCAAGAGCCAATCACGACAATGTCTAAATAGCTTGTGTGATTGCTGGCGTAAAGTAGGGGCTTGTTTTTATGGATTTTGCCAAAGTCTTCGCCTTCAAACTCAACTTTTATACCCACAATTTTACAGGCTGTTTTGTGAAAAAGACTTGGGAAGAACCAAATCTTCTTGTTATCACTCCAGAAAAATAATGTGAAATAGCTTAATTGTAAGACAGTTACAATTAGTGCGGATAGGGCAATTAATAATGCTTTTAGGGAAGCTAACAGAACACGCATAATTTTAATTAAGCTGCTTTTTCATCAAGCTCTTTATTGATGTTGTCAATGCGCTCTTTAAATGAACTCATAATTTCCTTTAGGAAATCAACATTCTCATCATTAAGAAGGCCAGCTTCAGTTGTTGAAGTAGGCGTTGTTGTTTGTGTTTGTGTTGTTTGTTTTTGAGCTGTTGAATCGCCTTGGATTTCTTTTAATTCAAATAACTCATCGGCTAAAACAAGGCTTGTCAGCATGAATAAATGAAGTTCATTATTCGCAGCGCCAACTTTAGAAATCTCGCTCATGCGCTCGTCAATATAGCTTGATAGTGCAAGAACACGGTCTTCTTGACCATCATCACAAGACATATCATATGCGCGCCCATTAATATTTAATTTTAACTGTGCCATTTTAAAAAATCCTTTTGATGCTTTATTTTAAGCGGTTTCTCTTTTTTTAGTTAGAAGAGATTCGACTGTCTCAATTGTGTTATCCAAAATCTTGGTTACTTTTGCTTGCTTTTCATTGGCTTTATCAAGCTCAAACGTTAACTGTTGAACATTGCCACCAGTTTGCTTTTTAAGCTTAGAAACACGTGCCTCAAGCTCGGTCAAGCTTTCATCAATTGCATCAAGTTGTAATTCTGCGATAAGATCCATCTCATTACCTTCAATAAATAAAATTTCTAACGAATCAATATTTGGTTATTTATAACCATAAAAGGGCTGAACTATGTCGTCAATCATCAAATGTATATAGAATATATATAGAGTGATAGTTTAACCGTTTTTTGAGTTGATTTGTTGCTTGGACTGTTCCATTGTAGGGGACGTCTTTAAATTGAAATTATTTTTAGAAAGATATTTAAAAATATGCAAACCGCACAAACTTTTGATCAATTAGATGAAGCCCTTCCGTTAAATGATATGGCGAATGCGATCCGCGCCTTGTCAATGGATGCTGTTCAAAAAGCAAATTCTGGCCACCCAGGTATGCCAATGGGAATGGCGGATGTGGCAACAATTTTATTTGCGAAATATTTAAAATTTGATCCTAAAAATCCAACATGGGCAAACAGAGACCGCTTTATCTTGTCGGCTGGTCATGGATCAATGCTGTTATACTCATTGTTACACCTAACGGGCTATGAAAAAGTAACGATGGAAGAGATCAAAAACTTCCGCCAAATGGGCAGTGTGTGTGCAGGTCACCCAGAAGTTGATCAAGACGCTGGTATAGAAATGACAACAGGGCCGTTAGGTCAAGGGATTGCTACTTCGGTTGGTTTTGCAATGGCTGAAGCGATGTTGAAGGCTCGTTTTGGTGGGGATGTTATAGATCATAAAACATTTGTTATAGCCAGTGATGGCGATCTAATGGAAGGTGTTTCTCACGAAGCTTGTTCTTTAGCGGGACATTTGGGTTTAAATAATTTGGTCGTTTTATATGATGACAATGGTATATCAATTGATGGTCAAACAGACTTGTCTTTTAGTGATGATACGCTAAAACGTTTTGAAGCTTATGGCTGGAAAACCTTACGTGTTGATGGACATGATATGGAAGCGATTGACCGCGCCCTTGGCACAGCGGTTATTGAGCAAGAACGCCCAGTTTTAATTGCCTGTAAAACTAAAATTGGTTTTGGTGCTCCAACGAAAGAAAATACGGCCGCCTCTCACGGTTCTCCACTTGGCGATGATGAGATTAAAGGCGCTAAAGAGAATTTAGGCTGGGAATATGGTGCTTTTGAGGTCCCAGGACATGTAGAAACAGCATGGCGCGAAGTTGCAAATAAAGGCGCTCAAAAACAAGAAGAGTGGCAAGCAAAATATGAAGCGCTTGATTTGGATCAAAGAACAGAATTAGAGCAATTCTATAATGTAAATTTAGAAGAAAGCGTATCTGCTGTTATTGAAGCCGTGATTAAAGAGGCGATTGATAGCCCGTCTGAGCTTGCGACAAGAAAAGCCTCTGGTAAGGTTTTGGCCGAACTTGATAAGGCGTTACCACAGCTTATCGGTGGATCGGCTGATTTGAGTGGTTCTAACAGCACCTTTGTGCAAGAGGCTGTTATCAACAAATCAGACTTCTCGGGCAAATATATTCATTATGGTGTGCGTGAGCATGGTATGGCTGCGATCATGAATGGGTTAGCCTTGCATGGTGGCTTTATCCCTTATTCAGGGACATTCTTGACCTTTTCGGATTATTGCAGACCATCAATTCGTTTGGCGGCTTTGATGAAGTCTCAAGCTATTCATGTTATGACGCATGATTCAATCGGTCTGGGCGAAGATGGCCCGACACACCAACCTGTTGAACATATGGCGGCATTACGTGCTATTCCAAATTGTTATAGCTTTAGACCAGCTGATTTGGTTGAAACAGCAGAAAGCTGGCAGGTTGCTTTAACAAAAACCGATGCTCCATCCGTTTTGGCCTTAACAAGACAAAATTTAAAGCCAATGCGCTTAGAAAAATCAGATGAGAATTTAACAGCCAAAGGCGGTTACATCTTAAAAGATTTCGTATCAAGCCATGTTGCGACAATTTTCGCGAGCGGATCAGAAGTTGAAATAGCTATGGAAGCCGCTGATCAGGTTGAAGCAGAAGGCTTTGGTGTTCGTGTTGTTTCTGTACCATGTTATGATTTGTTATTGGAGCAAGGGGCTGATTACATTAAAGGATTAAAGGGCGATGCTAAGCTTCAAATCGCTTGTGAGGCGGCCGTTAGAATGGGCTGGGATCATATTATTGGTTCAGATGGTTTATTCTTCGGGATGAAGAGTTTTGGCGAATCCGCACCCTATGAAGAACTTTATGAACATTATGGTATAACAGCATCTAACATTGTTGATGCCATTATGAAGCAAGTAAACTAACCTTAAAAGTAAGGATAATAAACATGACTTTAAAAGTAGGTATTAATGGATTTGGCCGTATTGGGCGCTTGGTTTTAAGAGCACTTTATGAAAGTGGTCGAAATGACATCGAAGTTGTTGCAATCAATGATCCGGCACCCTTGGATGTTAATGCGCATTTATTACAATATGATTCAGTTCAAGGTCGCTTCCCACATGAGGTTAGCACTAAAGACGGTAATTTAATCGTTAAAGGGAATGAGATTATTTTCTCACATGAGCGTGATCCAAGTAATATTGGTTGGGGCGATAAAGGCGTTGATTATGTGTTTGAATGTTCAGGCGTTTTCAGAAGCCGTGAAAAAGCACAGTTACACCTAGATGCAGGCGCTAAAAAAGTTTTGATTTCTGCGCCAGCTGAGGGCGAAGACATTACGGTTGTTTATGGTGTAAACCATAACAAGTTACAAGGCGATCACACAATTGTCTCTAACGCATCATGCACAACAAACTGCTTGGCGCCAGTTGCCCATGTATTGCATGAGAACTTTGGCATTAAGCATGGCTTCATGACAACAATCCATAGCTATACTGGCGATCAAAATATTGTTGATAGCGCGCATAAAGATTTACACCGTGCAAGAGCAGGGGCATTGTCAATGATCCCGACATCAACTGGGGCGGCGAAGGCTGTTGGTTTGGTGTTGCCTGATCTAAAAGGAAAATTAGATGGTACATCTATCCGTGTTCCAACGCCGACTGTATCTGTGATTGATTTTAAATTGAGAACAGAAAAATCAGTATCTGTTGATGCGGTAAATGATGCAATTATTGAAGCGTCAAATTCAAACTCATTAAAAGGGATTTTGGGCACTTATGACGTTCCGCTTGTTTCAAGTGATTTTATCCATGATACAAGATCATCAATCTTCGCTCTTAAAGAGACTAAGGTTATCGATGGCGATTTCGTTCGTATTTTAAGTTGGTATGATAATGAGTGGGGTTTTTCTAACCGCATGTTAGACACAGCGATTGCGATGAAAGAAGCATCATAATTTAACAAATAAAATTAAATTTTTTTAAAAAGCGCGGGCGGATAACAATTTCTAGCCCGTGTTTTTTTTAGCTCTCTAAACGCCATTTCGGGAAGTAGACAGAGACGGTTGTTCCTCTATCAGGCTCACTATCAATGACGATATGACCGCCGTGAAGTTCGGTTAATTGTTGAACAAGCGTTAGACCTAAGCCTGTCCCCGATTCTTTTTTGTTAAGCTGGGTATTAATTTGTCCAAAGGCAGACAGAGCTTTTTCAATATGTTCTTTTTTCATACCGATCCCTGTATCTTTCACGGAAATGCAGAATTCGTCCTCTAGGATATCTGCCCTCATCGTAATTTTACCGCCCTCAGGTGTGAATTTAACGGCATTATTCATCAGATTAATAAGGATTTGTTTAATCGCCAATTCTTCTGCTTGCATAGTTGGGAAGTCATCAGGGATTAAGTTATCAATAAAGATGCTCGCCTCATCAGCTTTTGGTTTAACCATGATAAAGGCACTTTCAGAGATCTCTCTGATACTAACGCGGGATTCGCTTAGCTCACGCTTACCAGCCTCAATCTTAGAAACATCAAGAATATCATTGATGATCTGCAGGAGATGAACACCAGAGTTATTAATATCCTTGGCGTAGTCTTTATATTCCTCTTGCCCAAGAGGGCCAAAAAGCTCATCTCTTAAGATTTCAGAAAAACCAATAATCGCATTTAATGGCGTGCGAAGCTCGTGGCTCATATTGGCAAGGAATTCAGATTTAGCTCTGTTGGACATATCAGAATGTTGCATAGCTCTTTTTAGCTGTTCTTCGGTTTCTTTACGTCTAGTAATATCAACCATCGTGCCTTCATAGAAAATCAGGTTTCCATTATCATCTTTAACAGGGCGGCAAGTCTCACTAACCCAGATNACATCGCCATTTTTCTTCTTTACGCGTGCCTCAAGGTCNGTTGCACCATCATTCTGGTTNATTTCATCAAGAAGACCTTTGCGAACGGCTTGATCNGCATAAAAGTCAGTACGAATGTTTTCAATTGACTCCATAAAGTCTTCTGGGCTGTCATAGCCTAAAATCTTTGCCATAGCAGGGTTGGCACTAATAAATTTCCCCTCTGGAGAGGAGCGATAGATACCACCCAGTGATTTTTCAACCATTGTTCTATATTTAAATTCTGCTTCTCTTAGGGCTTGCTCTGACTTTACACGATCTTCAATATCCCGCATACTGCCCACGATACGGACTTTTTGATCCCCTGGTATGCGGATCATACTGAATTGCAGTTCAACAGTTTTGTATTTTTTATTGGCGACTTTGAGTTGGCAATTTAACTTTGTATGTAATCTTTTGCCAGAGACATAGTCTTTAAACAAAGAATTTACCGCATCACTGTCTTTTTCATGGAATATATCTTTGAGTTGTTGCCCTGTAATGCGCCATGCATCAATATTTGTTAATCTGTTCCAGCGATCATTTAAGAATACGATTTCTGATGTCTCGTCTGTTTCAAAAATAATATCAGAAATTGAGTCGAGTAGGTTTCTATATTCGGCTTCACTTTTCTTTAAGTTGATAAAGTCACGCTCAATTTTTTCTAATTTCTGGCTAACATTATTGGCATGATTATTTTGTTTTTCATGTTCATCAAGCAAATTAATATTGTGTTTTTTAATACTGCCCGTTGTAAATACAAATAGGATTAGTGCAGTTGCAAGGCTAAATAAGCCACAACAAACAAGTAAAAAGAAGATTTGATCAGGAATGGTTTTTACTTGTAATTCTAGTGCTTGACCAGCGAAATCAAACTTATAGACATCTGTTCTTAGATAATCATAGAGATATGAATGACTTTTATTCCTATGATCATCAAAAATGATGACATCATTTGCATTTATGGCTCTGATATTTTGAAAATCATTTTTTTTCGCCATAAAACTCTCACTAAAGAAGGTTTCTGGCTCAATGAAGAAAATGAATAAACTATCATTAAAGGCCTGATCTTTTTTCAAATATCCTAAAAATAGCCTTTGGGAATTGAGATTAATCTTATCTTGAAGCTCTAAAGGCATTGAGGGAAGGGCAAATACATTTTTTTGATCAGACGGCATGTTTAAATCAAATGATGTGTCATTAAGAGTATCGTCTTCTACTAATAAGCTGTCATCTAAATTATTATAGATAACGTTATAATTAATGTCTTTGCGATCCTTATAGGCAATTAAGAAATCATATTTTTTAAATGTTGAGTTTAATTTCTTTTGCTGTTGAAGTTCTGCTATATTTGCGTTCTCAACAGTCATAACGATTTCTTTTTGTAAGAGCTCGCTTTTATCAATCAGCGCAGACTTTAGACCTAAAGCTTTTTGTTCAGCATCCAGATTATAAGACCAGATAGATCCAAATAGCAGGGTAAGCCCAAGAAGAATAAAGACAGTCAAAACCATGCCATATAAAAAGGCACGTTTTGAAATGCGAGAGTGGCATATGTCCATTCTTTTTTCTGTCATCGTTTGTTTTTGTTTCTTCTTATAGCTATTGAATCAATAAAAGATTGTTAAAAAAAATTTATGAAAAGGTTGAAATTACCTAACTATATAACGATAATGCAGTATATGAGTTAACTTTTTGCTAAAAAGATAAAATTTTATATAAAATTTATATACTTGCATTCTTTTTTTGAACTATGTACTAATCCTAAAAACATTATAAGTAAAATTTGGTAAAATGACACAGAATTCTATACCCAGAGCCCCGAAAGACAATCCTTTCCTAATTGAGGCGCCTGAAGAGCTGAAAAAGATGAACGTTAATGGCCTTATGATTAAGGTTGCTGAAACGGTCGAAGAAGTTATGCAGGCACAAGCATTGCGCTATCAAGTATTTTATGATGAATATGGCGCAGACCCGATTAAAGACATGGCAGATGTCAAAAGGGATTATGATAGTTTTGATGATGTGAGCACGCATCTTTTGGTTATTGATACCAATGGCGATAACGGCGATGAAGTTATCGGAACTTATAGAATGTTTATGCAAGATGTAAAAGAAGAGGGTGGCTCTGATCTTCATGATTTTTACACTGAAACAGAATTTGATATCACAAAGCTAAAGAAAAAAGGCAACCGCCTTATGGAAGTTGGGCGCAGCTGTATTAAAGATGGCTATCGCACACGCTTTGCTATCCAACTTTTATGGCAAGGGATTGGTGCTTTTATCTTTGCCTATAATGTTGATTTCTTATTTGGGTGCGCAAGCTTTGAAGGGTATACAGACCCACAAGAATTAGCTGTGCCGTTGTCTTATTTACATCATCATCACTTGGCAAGAGAAGAGATTAGACCAACAACATTGCCTGATTTATACCATTCAATCGATTTGATGCCAAAAGAAGAGGTTAATCAAAAAGAAGCGTTAAAATTATTGCCACCATTGGTAAAAGGCTATCTTCGTTTAAATGGTGTCATTGGGGACGGGGCTATGGTTGATAATCAGTGGAACTCTGTTGATGTATGTATCATGGTCGAGAGTGCAACGCTGAGTGCGAAGCATGTTGAGTATTACAGACGTGATCGCTCAAGCCCAACAGAATAATTTTTAAAAAAATTGTAGAATATTATAGAAAATTTAGGGTTTTCGCTCTATCTTAGTATAATGAAGCTGGCTGTTTGACGCGATACGGTTTTACAAACTCCTAGGGCCGATGTCTTTCGCATAGGGAGCCGTCGCTGAGAAGGATCGTGGTCCTTTTCATATGGCACCCACCTGGTTTACCGGGCCGTAGCGAATAATATAACCACCGGTCAAAATGGCTGGCTTCACTTTTATTGATAAAAAGGGGTAAACCTTGAAAACGAAAGATGAGTTAAGAAATTTCTTTCTTGAAAAAGGGCGTTATGATTCAATGTCGCCTAACCTTCCAAATGTTAGCGATATTCTATTCTTTTTAGAAGAAGCGAAATCCCCAATCATTGGCTCTTATGTTCCCTCTGGATCTCATGAAATTGATGTTGCTGATTTAAACCAGAAAATGATTGATTCTAATATTGCGCTTGCTTTGCCTGTTTTGCATGAAGAAGAAATTCATTTTCAACTTTGTGATGATTTATCAACTTTGGAAAAAAGCAAGCTTGGCTTTCTGCAGCCTGTCTATAATCCTGACGCAATCGTTGAACCCACAATATATTTTGTCCCTGGTGTTGCTTTTGATAAAGAAGGTGGAAGACTTGGGCGTGGAAAGGGGCATTATGACCGCTTTTTCTCTGGTGTCTCAACAAAAAGTTTTAAAATCGGTGTGACCCACAGAGATAATTTACTGAAAAAGCTTACATTAGAAGAGCATGATGTTAGAATGGATGCACTTTTAACACAAGATGGATTGATTAAAATATGAAATTACTATTTCTAGGCGATGTTTTTGGTAAACCTGGCCGTGACGTTATCGAAGAAAATTTAGATCGCGTCGTAAAAGAACATAACATTGACTATGTGATTATTAACGCCGAGAACGCAGCCCATGGTCGTGGGATTACGGTGGATATCGCAAAAAGTTTCTTTGACATAGGGGCTCATTGCCTAACGCTAGGTAATCACTCTTGGGATCAGCGAGAAATTATTCCTTATATTGAAAAAGAAGAACGCTTGGTTCGCCCTGCTAATTATCCAGAGGGCACAATCGGTAAAGGTTATTTTCTTGATACATCTCAATTGGGCTTAAGAATTTTGACAATCAACATGATGGGGCGTTTATTCATGGATCCGCTTGATTGCCCGTTTCAATCAATTGATGATATTCTGGTTAAATTTGAATTGGGTCGAAATGTCGATATTATCTTTGTTGATATGCATACAGAAACAACCTCTGAAAAAGCGGCGTTGGCGCATTATTGTGATGGTCGAATTACTGCCCTTGTAGGAAGCCATACCCATATCCCGACGGCGGATGCAATGATTTTAAAAGGTGGAACAGGGTTTCAAACAGACGCAGGAATGTGTGGTAATTACCATTCTGTAGTGGGGGCTATTCCAGAGACCGCAATTGCTCGTTTCAGAAAAGAGATTAACGCCCCACGATTGGCGCCAGATGTTTCTAATGAGGGTACAATGTGCGGTGTTGTGATTGAGACAAATCCAAAAACAGGGCTTACAACCGATATATATCCAGTGCGTGAAAAAGGTGTTTTAAGGACGTTGACGTCTGCGGCTTAAGATTATAGCGCGCTAATTAAATATTATTATTCACTTGGGTCTTTTTATAATAACGCCTTACCAGTGATGCAAGCTCTTGTAGCATAACATCGCCTTGACTGATGATGGCTTCATTATCCAAATTAGCGGTTAAAACACGAATACCGTTATAATGCGCTAAAATAATTTCTTTTGTATCTGCATCAAAGGTGGTTAGACCTTCTGTGAAGTTGGCTAAATTGATCGCTAGTTTTTCAATCAATTTTTTATTAAACATGCCTGAATTTGATTTTAGATCAACGGCAGCACCATGAATGATGTAGATAGCCTTATCGTGGTCAATGCCGTCTTTATCGTCTTCCAAAGATTTAAGGGCATTGGAAATTTTCTTTAAGTCGCTTTCTGCAATCGTTGGGAAATCTTTCACATATTCGTCAACAATCTTTTGTGCATTATCGACCACCTCAGGGGGCAGACCACCCTTACCAACCTTAGATTTAATCTTATTGATTGGGCGAATAAATTGCACATTCTTTGATTTATCGTTTTTCATTGTGTCCTAAAACTGTTTTTTTAAAAACTCTTATTGCTTCAAGTTAAGCGGATTAAAATTAATTAATATAGAAAGGGTTTATTTCTTTTTCTGGTTCATCATCATCACGTTTTTCCTCGCCATCGTAATCGGGCAAAACAATTCGACGACGATCGGGGCCAAAATAGTCTTTGGATTTTACAAACTGACGAGGCTTTTCAATGATATGCTCAATTCTCGTGTAAAGTGTTCTTGATGTGAATGGCTTTACTAGGAATTCTGTAATCCCCGCATCGCGGGCTTGCATAACGCGCATTTTTTCNCTGTANCCAGTCATAAGNATNATNGGNACAAANTTATCGGGGCTGTCATGCCTCGTTCTGATCATTCTNGTTANTTCNATACCNTCAATNGGNTCCATCATCCAATCGATGATAATAAGATCATGACGTTCTTTAAGAAAATCGCTATAGGCTGATTCTGCATCTCCATGAGCATCAACATTTTTAATGCCAAAAGCATTTAAAAGAGAGCGAGTAAGGGCGCGCATATGCCAATTGTCCTCGACAACCAGAACCTTAAGCTGCTCCATTTTATAACTCATATTTGCTTCCTTAAAACTTTTTTACCCCGATCTAAATTAGTTTTAAAACCAATTAGATCGCATTTTAGATAAATGCATTCTTTTAGTTTAAACTATTAATGGTTAAGTTTGTATAAAAATTAGCTTTTACAGGCAGAGTTTTAAAGGAAAAATTCAAAATCGAATAGTTTAAAGCGCGTTTGTACGTTTTATATTTATTATTTTTAATTGAGATACACGGATTAATGCATCTTTAGGTTGTTTTCTGTGGGGGGGAACATTCTTTTAAAATGGTTTTTATAAAAAGATAGATTTTAAGGTCTAAACTTTTTGAAGACACCGCGCATAGGGCAGCGTTTCTTTTTCGGTTTTGCTTCAATCTTATTATCTTGCCAATCAATGACAGTGTAGTTGGGCAAAAGCTCAGCGATTTTTTGTGCACACTCAAGCGAACATAAAAAAGAAAGTCCTGATTTTTCATCTCTCGGATTCTCATGAATATGTGTAATGGCACCGATCATTGTTCTTTCATATTCATCGCCATCAACGAAATCTTGAATTTTAGGTAGAATATCTTTTTCAAAAACATCCTTATAAAAACGATCGGCATTATTGGTGCAACCCTTTGTGCCGTCTATTTCGATGCCATATTTTGTTATCACTTGTGCTGGTCTATTTTCTAAGAATGTCTTTTTCTCAGCGTCATCTGGCGTTGGATGGTGGTTGGTATGGTCTTGAATTGAGTTTTTAAGCTCTGGCGTTGTGTTGCCAGCCATACGACCAAAGCCATCCCATCTTAATAAGTCGTAAGCGATTTGTGTTCCAACTTCATATGTATTAAGCGGACCATGACAGTCGGTAAATAAAGAGCGAAGGGGTTGTAGTACTGGGATAATTTTTTGATTAATGAGACTTGAAAATTCTTTTTTAGTTTGAGCGTTTTCTAATTCAAGTAAAACGTCATCACTTAATTTTTCCACATGATCCAAGATTACATCATCGCAATCCAAATCGATTAAATAGTCATGTGCGACTTTGATTGATTGAATAATATCGTCTTTTGATGTGTTCTTATAAAATAGCATATACCTAACCCTTTAAATTTTATTTAGTTATAATACGCATATAGTTTTAATGTGTCAATAAATAATTATGAAAAATAAAGGTTATGATGCGCTTGATAAGCCTTGCAAAGAGGTTTATTTTTAACTAGAAAAGATTCTGATATAGGATTTAATTTAAGAAGAAAATGTGAGGTTGCCGTGGCAGGCCATTCGAAATTTAAAAATATTCAGCATAGAAAAGGCGCTCAAGATAAAAAACGCGCCAAAGTTTTTAATAAAATTGCAAAAGAAATTGAGGTCGCAGCAAGATTAGGAATCCCCGACCCTGACATGAACCCAAGATTGCGTCTTGCGATTAATAATGCGCGATCTGCCAATATGCCAAAAGACCGTATTGAGCGCGCGGTTAAATCAGCGACAGAAACAAAAGAAGGCGAAGATTACCAAGAAATCCGTTATGAGGGCTATGGCCCAGGCGGTGTTGCGATTATTGTTGAAGCGTTGACCGATAACCGTAATAGAACAGCCTCTGACGTGCGCACAGCGTTTAGCAAAAATGGTGGCTCACTGGGGGAGACCAATTCGGTCTCATTCATGTTTGATCGCTTGGGCGAGATTGCATACCCAGCAGAGATTGGCGATGAAGATACTGTTTTCATGGAAGCAGCAGAAGCGGGTGCTGAAAATGTTGAAAGCTCAGAAGATGGACATTTAATTTACACAGCTGCCGATCAATTTGCTTCTGTGCAGGAAGCCTTGGTTGAAAAATTTGGCGAACCACAAGAAGCATATCTTGTTTGGAAGCCAAATAATTATACAACACCAAGCGAAGATCAAGCCGCAACATTAATGAAGCTTATCGACGTATTAGAAGATAATGATGACGTGCAAAAAGTTTTCGCTAATTTTGATATTGATGATGACGTTTTAGAACGCATCACAGCAGATGAATAATTTTAAAGGATAATTCTTGATACTTTTAGGACTAGATCCAGGGCTTCGCTTTACAGGCTGGGGGCTGATTTCTCACGAAGGGCAGAAAAGCCAGTTTATTGCGTGTGGAACAATCACAACGAAAAAAGATGGCTCGGGCTTGGCGAAAAGGCTGGTTCATATTTATGATGAATTGCAAAGGGTTTTAATGGATTTTGATCCCATTGAAGCGGCTGTTGAAGAAACATTCAGCAATGTGAATGCAAAAACCACGCTTATGTTGGGGCAAGCAAGAGCGGTCTCTTTATTAGTGCCAGCCCTAAAAGGAATTGAAGTTTCTGAATATTCAGCCAACCAAATTAAAAAAACAGTTTCGGGCAGTGGTCATGCTGGAAAAGAGCAAATGATGCGCATGGTTAAAATGCTTTTACCAAAGGCAAAATTTAACAATGACCATGAGGCAGATGCCCTCGCAGTCGCCCTTTGTCATGCGCATAACAGGGCGCATAATAAAATGCTTGCTGGATAATCTATTCAAGCTATGTCAAGATAGTTAGATCAGTTAACCAATAGATTCGTTTTTATAAAAATATGATTGCAAAATTAAAAGGTGTCATCGATACAGTTGGGCTTAAAGACTTCATTTTGGATGTTAATGGGGTGGGCTACGAGATTTTTGCCTCAAGTCAGACGTTAAGAAAAATCGGTGGTGCGGGCAGTGAAGTTACAATTTTAATCGAAACCCATGTGCGCGAAGACCATATCCATCTTTATGGCTTTGCTGATGCTTTGGAAAAAGAATGGTTTCAAACTTTATGCCGTGTTCAAGGGGTTGGGACAAAAGTGGCACTGGCAATTTTAAGTGTTGCCTCACCAAAACAATTACAACTTTCTATCGCTTCTGGTGATAAGGCTGTTGTGAA
The DNA here is from genome assembly GCA_002720935.1 of Rickettsiales bacterium. Classification (GTDB taxonomy): domain Bacteria; phylum Pseudomonadota; class Alphaproteobacteria; order Micavibrionales. The sequence goes on from PBIV01000012.1 coordinate 21,578, forward strand.
ACAAGCCGATGGTGTTGGCCCTAAGCTTGCGACCCGAATTGTCACGGAATTAAAAGATAAAGTTGCCAATATGAACTTTTCTCTCAATGACCCTGTCGGTATTTCTGTTAATACAAATAATGATGCTGGGTCGACTGCTCCAGTTGATGCAAGTGATAATGATATGATTATCTTACAAGATGCAATCTCTGCACTGGTTAATCTGGGCTATCCGCAAAGCGATGTTTATAATATCGTTCATAAAATCTCATCAGAAGCCAAAGCCAATGATGAAGATGTTGATTTATCAAAACTAATTAGAGACAGTTTGAAAAAACTAAGTAGTGTTTAAGGCAATATTTTAAAAAAGACGTTTCATGGAACAAACAACTGCACGCGATATTATTGATCCTGATTTTAAAGATGGCGATGTCTTGGAAAAGGCACTGCGCCCGTTAAGCTTGGATGAATTTATTGGTCAGCAAAAATTAAAAGAAAATTTGAGCGTTTTTATTCAAGCGGCCAAAAGCCGAGCGGAAGCACTTGATCATACACTTTTATTTGGCCCCCCAGGTTTGGGTAAAACAACTTTGGCACAAATTATTGCTCGTGAAATGGGCGTTGGTTTTAGGGCGACATCTGGGCCTGTGATCTCGAAAGCAGGCGATTTGGCTGCGATTTTGACCAATTTAAATGAAAATGATGTTTTATTTATTGATGAGATTCATCGCCTCAATCCAATTGTGGGGGAAGTCTTGTATCCCGCTATGGAAGACGGCGTTTTGGATATCATTATTGGAGAAGGCCCTGCGGCAAGAACTGTGCGTATTGATTTGCAACCTTTTACATTGGTGGCGGCGACAACACGCTCTGGGCTGTTAACCACACCGCTTAGAGAGCGTTTTGGAATTCCGCTTCGTTTACAATTTTATCAAATGGCTGAATTGGCGCAGATCGTTTCTCGTCAAGCAAGGCTGATGGGAATTGAAATGGATGAAGGGGGATCGCATGAAATCGCTAGCCGTTGTCGTGGAACACCACGTGTGGCAGGGCGTTTAACAAGGCGTGTACGTGATTTTGCCATTGTCGATGGTGGCTCAACCATTTCAAAAGAGATTGCCCATAAGGCACTTAATCGTTTGGAAATTGATGCAGAAGGCTTAGATCCAATGGATCGCAGATTTATGCAGACAATTATTGAGAAATTCCAAGGTGGGCCTGTTGGTCTGGATAATTTGGCTGCGATTTTGTCAGAACAAAAAGATGTTATTGAAGATGTTATTGAACCTTATTTGATGCAAAAAGCGTTTATACAAAGAACACCAAGAGGGCGTGTTGTTACACCACTTGGCTATCAACATTTAGGCTTAACCCCGCCAAAACCTTCAAATGAAACGCAAACGCAAATGGATTGGCTAAAAGAGCAATAAGGGATTTAAAGATTTAATATCATGACCTCTCATAAAACAGATATCCGTGTATATTATGAAGATACCGATGCGGGCGGCATTGTGTATTATGCGAATTATTTGAAATTTGCAGAACGCGCCAGATCGGAATGGCTTCGTTCTAAGGGTGTTGAAAATCAAAAATTAGCCGAGCAAGAGGGTATCTATTTTGTTGTGAAGAGCTGTTCTATAGATTATTTAAGACCTGCTCAGCTTGATGATATGATTTGTGTTCACACTAAAGTTGATGAAATAAAATCTGCCTCAATTACTTTGAATCAGGATATATATAGGGGCGATGAGAAATTGGTTTCAATGGCGGTTAAACTTTGCTTGATCAATGAGGCAAAAAGACCAGTTAAAATTTCAAACGAATTAAAAGAAAAATTAGCTTAGGAGTAGTTTTTTAAAATGGATCAGATAGAAGCTGTAAATTTAGCGGGTCAAGCGGTTGCGCATGATATGTCAATCATGGGGCTGTTCTGGCAAGCGGATTTGATTGTTAAGATTGTAATGTTGATGTTAATCGCGGCCTCTATTTGGTGTTGGGCGATTATTTTTGATAAATATTTAACGCTAAAATCTCTTAAAAGTAAGGGACGCAGTTTTGAAAAGCAGTTTTGGTCTGGGGAATCTCTAGAAAAGCTCTATGAAAAAACATCTAAAAAACCAACTGATCCAATGTGCCGTACCTTTAATGCAGGCATGAAGGAATGGAAGCTTGCCAATGAAAAAGGCTTAAGTGGTACGGGCAGTGCACAAGCCAGTATGAGTGTTCAACAACGTTTAGAAAAAGCAATGGATATCTCGATCTCACGCGATATGGAGCGTTTAGAAAAAAGCATGACTGTTTTAGCCAGTGTTGGCTCAACGGCACCATTTGTTGGTTTGTTCGGAACGGTTTGGGGGATTATGAATTCATTCACAGCGATTGCAGCCTCAAACACAACAAATTTAGCGGTGGTTGCACCAGGGATTGCAGAAGCCTTATTCGCAACGGCTTTGGGGCTTGTGGCGGCAATACCTGCGGTTATTGCTTATAATAAGTTTTCAACCGATATTGGGCGCTATGGTGATTCATTGGATAGCTTTGCAACAGAGTTCTCAACGATTTTGTCACGCTATATGGATGAAACACGATCACGTTCTAAGAAAATCGTTTAAAGTAATAGATAAATGAAAGCGATTTAAGAAAATGGGTGCTTTTTTAAACACAAATTCCAAATCAAAGAGTAAGCGTTCTAAACGTGCGCCAATGGCAGAGATTAACGTAACGCCATTTGTTGATGTCATGTTGGTTTTGCTTATTATTTTTATGGTTGCGGCTCCCTTGATGACTGCTGGTGTGTCTGTTGATTTACCTGACTCAGCCGCACCTGCGCTCTCACAAGATGATAGTGATCCGATACAGCTTTCCTTGGATGCAAATGGCACTATATATTTAGATGAACAAGAAGTCGTCCCAGAACAGCTTTTACCAATGTTAGAGACAATGACACAAGGCGATATGGAGACACGCATTTATATCCGTGGCGATCAATCGCTGAGCTATGGTGTTATCATGTCCCTAATGGGTGTTGTTAATAAGGCTGGCTATAACAAGGCCGCTTTGATCACTCAACCTAAGTAATTTAACTCTCAAATTTTTTATAACCCTTAATCGTTATCTATACCCTATGAGCGAATTTGAAAAAGAATCATTAAGCATTAAAGAAAAAGCACTCTTGTTTTCATTTGTGCTGCATCTGGCTGTGATTATCGCATTGGTTATTGATGTGAGTTTCTTTGATCGTGAGTTTAAAGAACCAGAACAGATTATTTCTGTTGAGTTGGTTGAAATTGATGAGTTAACCCAAACCACGAAAATCGAAGAGCCAAAGAAAAAAGAGCAGGCTCCTAAAAAAGAGGATAAAAAGCCTAAAGACGCAATTGCAAAATCAAGTGTCTTACCACCTATTGAAAAGCCTGCGGCTGATGCCGTTCCATTGCCCGATGCAGAAAAGAAAATAGAAAAGCCAGTTACACCGCCAGAGATTAAAAAGGTTAAGAAGAAACCAACAATCAAGCGCCCTGAGGTTAAGGATCAAGAGCTTATAAAAGAGCCTGAAAATGATGAACCATTCCAATCAGTATTAAAGAATATTATTACTTCAGAGCCAGAGCCATTTAAGGCAGAAGAAGAGCCTGAAGAGGTCAATGAAGAAGCCAAAGAAACAGTTGAAGAAACAACGCAAAGAGCGCCCCTCGGCGAGCGCATGACGGTCACACAATTAGAGGCCTTAAGACGTCAATTGGAAGGGTGTTGGAATGTTCCTATTGGTGCAAGAGAGGCTGATGATTTAATTGTTGATGTCAAATTAACAGTTAATCCAGATAAAACAGTTTCAAGTGCAACTATTATTGATCGTGATCGCTATAATAGTGATGGCTTTTTTAGAGCCGCTGCTGATAGCGCACTAAGGGCGATCTTATCACAAGAATGCAAAACCCTTGTTCTGCCAGATGGTAAGTATGAGCAATGGAAAACAATTACGTTTAGATTCAATCCAAGTGAGATGTTTTAAAGCCTTAAAGATTTAGCGTTCGGCACATTGTGAAAATCAAACTCGTTTTCGGAGAGCTGAATAGGGTGGTCTTGATAAGAGATAAAGACAACTTTTTCACTGTCATCATTTGCCAAAACATTATGCACGACACCTTTTGGGAATTTTGCTGTATCGCCCGCCTTAAACTCTATGATTTCATCACCGATTAAGGCCTTGCCAGAACCGTTAAGGAAGAAGATGTTAGCGCTTGCATGTTGATGAAAGTGGGCGCCAAGCTCGCATCCTGCATCAAGTATAAAGACATCGACTACTTTTGCCTCATCCTCCACAGCGGCATTGCTTTGTGATGTTCTAACAAGATTGATAATTGTCTCGCCATTATCAAAATCTGTGCGAACATAGTTTCTAAACCCTGATACAAGAAGAGGCATGAAGTTTCTGCCTTCAAGAATATCTTTCTTGTTGTTTAAAAAAGCTCTTAAAATGTCATCTTTTTCTTGGTTCATCTAGGCAATAATAAAGCTATTTATACATTATGTCAAATATATTTATTCATATCATTTCTTTATCTTCAGCGCAAAATCTTGTATTAAGAGGGTACGTTTTAAAAGGATAGGTTTTGTTTATGGATTCATTCGTACATACGGTTGTTGATTATATACCTTGGCTCAAAATTATGGGGTCTTTAGCACTTATTTTAGTGCTGAGCTCAATTCGTTTGTTATTTAATAAAACAATTCGCGGTAAAAAAGAGGTTATCTCTAAATCCCAGCGCATTTGGATAACACGGATTAAGAATATATTCTGGGTTATTCTCTTTATCTCTTTGATCTTTATCTGGGCACCACAATTACAGACAATTGCACTTTCTTTGGCGGCGGTTGCGGTGGCCGTGGTTATTGCTACAAAGGAGATGATCCTATGTATCGTTGGATCTTTCGTGCGTGTGAGTGCAAGACCGTTTGAGCTCGGTGATTGGGTTCGTGTTGATGGTATTGTGGGGGAAGTGGTCAATAGCAACTTATTCTCATTTGAAATTCAGGAGTTTGACCGTTCCCACGGGACTTATGAGTACACAGGAACATATCACATCATACCCAACAGTAAAATTCTAACAACGAATATCTCTAATGAAAATATTTTCAAAAATATGCTCGGGTTAGAGTTTTGTATTACCTTGCCAGAAACGCATTTGAGTATAAATGAACTAATGGACGCTTTGCATCATATTATAGATGAAGAAGTTCAACCATTCAAAGAGCGTATCTTGAAACAGATGAAAGCAGAAAAGCGTAAAACAGGTCTAGCCTTACAAGATTCAGTGTTTCTAATTGCGCTAGAGACAACAGAATTTGGCTTTACACAATTTTGGATTAGGGTGTTCACACCGGTTAATATGGCGCTTAGTGTTAAAAATAATATTATGAGCAAGTTTATGTCTATTTCTCTTGTTCACGACAGTTCAAAGAAAACGTTTGAAGAATACAAACTTTATAAGCAAAATAGCGCAAGCAAAGAATAACGAATCAAAAGAATATTACGTCTTTAGGAGAAAACTATGAAATTCATCGTCAGAGCATCCATTTTATTTGTGATTGGCTTTTTTGTTTTTACTCAAAATGCTCAAGCCGAATTACAAGTTAATATTACAAGAGGCTCTGTTGAACCATTACCGATTGCGGTTAAGAATTTCTCTGCGGATACAGCTGAAAATGCAAAATTGGGTCGTGATATGGCGCAAATCGTTCGTCGTAACTTGGCTGCTTCGGGACTTTTTGATCCCATTGATCCAAATCGTTTCCCGTCAGGCATGGAAAGCGAAAACCCAGCCCAGCCACAATTTAAAGTTTGGAGAGGCTTAAGCGCTCAAGCGCTAGCCATTGGTACAATCCAAACAGATGCCAGCGGACAAACCAGATTAGAATTTCGCCTTTGGGACATTTATGCTGAAAAACAAATGATTGGTTTGGCTTATACAACGACACCATCAAACTGGCGCAGAATTGCTCATATTATGTCGGATGAAATTTATTCACGCATTACAGGCGAGGCGGGATATTTTGATTCTCGTATTGTTTATATTGCTGAATCAGGCTCTCCGATTGATCGTAAAAAACGTTTGGCAATCATGGATCAAGATGGGGCGAACCACCGTTTCTTAACCTCAGGCAATGAGCTTGTCTTAACACCGCGCTTTTCGCCAAACCAACAAATGATTACTTATCTTTCTTATTTTAATAACCGCCCGCGCGTTTATCTTTATGATTTAAGCACTGGCCGTCAAAAAGTCCTTGGCGATTTTAGAGGGATGACATTTGCACCGCGCTTCTCGCCAGATGGTCAAACAGTTGTGATGAGCTATGCGGAGAATGGTAACACTGATATTTTTGAAATGAATATCAAAACGGAGAAAACAAAACCATTAACACGCCACCCTGGTATTGACACAGCACCATCATATTCGCCAGATGGTAAAAATATTGTTTTTGAATCGGATCGAAGTGGCACACAGCAGCTTTATATCATGGATCGAGATGGCGATGATGTGCGCCGTATTACCTTTGGCGATGGGCGCTATGCGAACCCAGTTTGGTCGCCTCGAGGCGATTTAATCGCGTTCACAAAAATGAAGGGTGGATTATTTTATATCGGAGTTGTGAAACCAAATGGCACTGGCGAGCGTATTATAGCACAAGCGTACCATGCAGAAGGACCAACTTGGTCACCAAATGGTCGTGTGATTGCTTACTTTAAAGAAACAAGAGGGACATCAACAAAAGGGAAAACATCAAGTATCTATACAATTGATTTGACGGGCTATAATGAACAAAAGCTTCAAACACCAGAAGGGGCATCTGATCCTGCATGGTCGCCAGTCAACGAATAATCAAAAATATGAAATGTTCCTTGAAAGAGACAAAAGACAATCTATAATCTAGTTAATTGATTTTTGAAGAAATGGAGAAATCTCAAATGAAAAAATTTATACCTTTAGCCGTAGCAGCTCTACTTACAGTTTCTGCTTGTTCAAGTGACCCAGCAATGAACGATTCAGAAGTTCTTGTTGAAGAAGGCACAATCGTTGAGCAAGGCGAAATTGATCCTGTAACAGGTCTGCCTTTATCTGGGTATGATAGACAAGGTTTAAATGACAATGCCTATGCAGGTGGCGACAATAATGTTCAGCCTGGTACACAACAAGATTTAGTTGTGAATGTTGGCGATCGTATCTTTTTTGGCTATGACCGTTCTGATTTAACATCAGATGCTCGCTCAACATTAGAACGCCAAGCGCAATGGTTAAGCCAATATCAAAATGTAAACATCGTTATTGAAGGCCATGCTGATGAGCGCGGCACAAGAGAATACAACCTTGCCCTTGGCGAGCGTCGTGCAACATCTGTGCGCAACTATCTGGTTGCCCTTGGTGTAAGCCCGACACGTGTTCGTACAATTTCGTATGGTAAAGAGCGTCCTGCTGTTATGGGCTCAAACCCTGCGGCATGGGCACAAAACCGTCGCGGTGTTACAACTGTAGAATAATAATTAAACGTTATTATTTATTCAGTTCGATATTTTAAAGGAGCAAAGAGATGATGATTACTAAGCCACTTACAAAAGCATGCTTGCCATCACTCTTTGTTCTTTTTTCATTAGCGGTGGCAACACCGAATGTTGCTTATTCACAAGTTGGGAACACAGAAGCCCAAACATTGAATAACAAAATTAATCAGCTGGATAATCAAATTCAAACGCTAAGTCGTTATATCTATCGCAATAATCCTAATCTAAATGATTTAGAGGCAGCAGCACAAAGCGCTTCTCAAGACACATCAAATGGTGGAAATGTGGCTTCTAATAAAGCCATCGTCGATGCTTTTGAAAGCCGTATTAGTGAGCTTCAATCTCAGCTTTCTGGTCTTACAGGACAGATTGAGCGTTTGCAGTTTGACCTTAGAAATCAATCTGAGCAAATGAAGGCGTATCAATCTCGCATCGAATTTTTAGAAGGGCGTATCTCAACTCTTCAGGCAACACCAGATGAGCAACGTGTTAATTTGGATGTGCCAGAGACATCAACAACGATCGAGCAAAGAGATACTATCGGTGTTTTGGATGCAACCCCATTACAAGAAGGCGAGATGGAAGTGTTAGCTGACGACACAACTGTATTCCCCGATGCACAAGACAAGGTTGATCAAACCTCAACAACAAAAAATGATAATTTGATCGATGTTCCTCAAAATCAAGAGCAGAGCCTTACAACGGGCAGCGCGGTTGGCGATTACGACCAAGCCTTTTCTTTGTTAAAGGATAAGAACTTTGATCAAGCAGAGACGGCTTTTTCACAATTTTTAGAAAGCTATCCGAGTAATGATTTAGCACCGAATGCGCGCTACTGGTTGGCTGAAACATATTATGTTCGTGGGAATTACGCGCAATCATCAAAATTATTTGCTGAAGCCTTTCAAAAAGATCCAGAGGGATCAAAAGCTTCTGATAACTTACTAAAGCTCGGCATGTCTTTGGTTGGTTTGGATAAGAAGAAAGAATCTTGTGTAACATTTAAAGAGTTGTTGAAAAGATTCCCCGATGCGTCTTCATCTGTAAAACAGCGTGCAAATAAACAAATAGAAGATAATGGTTGTGAATAATAAAGACATAAATGCTTTATTCTTAGATGCCGTAACTTCTGTTTTTCAAAAAATTCCATTTAAACAATCTGATAAGAGAAGAGTTGGCGTTGCTGTCTCTGGTGGCGCAGACAGCATGGCTTTGCTTTACTTACTGTCTGATTGGGCAAAGACGAATGATGCAGAGCTCCATGTCTTTACCGTTGATCACTGCCTAAGGCAAGAATCAGCTGACGAGGCTCAATTTGTAAAAGAGCATTGCGGCAAGCTTGGTGTGATTTGTGAAATTATAACCTTAAAAAATTTGGCACAGACAACAAAAGCCATCCAAGAAAAGGCAAGGATTGCGCGCTATAATGCTATGGCCGAAAAATGCTATAATTTAGATATTAAGCACCTTTTCTTAGCGCACCATGGGGATGACCAAGAAGAAACATTTTTTATGCGCCTTTTGAAAGGAAGCGGTCTTAAAGGATTGGGGGCTATGGAGGATATATCTTTTTATAATGATTTTGTTCTATGTCGTCCATTGTTAGGTATCTCAAAGGCTGATTTGTTGAATTATTTAGGTACTAAAGATATTCCTTTTAAAGAAGACCCCTCTAACGATAAGGATGAATATTTACGTGTGCGAATTCGAAAGCTCTTAACAGGATTAAAAGATGAGGGTTTAGAGACGGAACACTTAAATTTAAGCTTATCCAGATTACAAAAAGCCGACCAAGCGCTTGATGAAGTTGTCTCACATGTCTTTAAAAACACGGTTACTTTTGCTAAATTTGGCATTCTGGGGTTTTCTTTAAACGCTTTTAAAAATAATCCTGAAGAAATCCAAATTCGGTTTTTAGAACAATGCCTTAGACAGGTTCGCCACGATTTTGAAAGCTTTATATCAAGGCAAAGTATAGAGACTTTATTGGACAATTTGAAATCTTCACAAAACAAGCCATTAACATTATTTGGCTGCTTTCTTTATTGTGATGAGGATGATGTTTATGTTGGATCTGAAGGGGCGCAAAGCGATGGCAAAAAGGCTATCTCTGGGCGTGAAATTCTAATCGATGATCGGATCATTATTAAAGATTGTAATGGATACAATTATCGTGCCTATCAAGAAAAGGATGCGCAGTTTTTCAAAAATAAATTGTCAGAAATTTTATTTAAAGAAATCTGTCCTTTACCATTTCGAAAAACTATTCCTGTTATAGTAGATGAGAATGATGAAATTATAACATCCGGATTTCATAATGACGGCAAGGTTATATTTCTTTGTGATGCATTAGAAAAATAAAATATTTAGTTTTAAAAAAAGAGTTGGTTTTGCTTGCTTTCACTGCTGAATGTCTTATTTTATTAGATATTGAGATTTCAATTTTTTAACAAAAGAATGGTTACTTCACGTGAATAATTTAGGAAAAAATCTTCTTCTTTGGGCTGTTATTTTACTTCTTCTTGGGGCTTTATTTAATACATTTCAAGGGGGCTCAAGTATAACAGGGGACGATGCGAAAGAAGTCGCTTTTAGTGAGTTTTTGAATGATGCAAAATCCAACCAAGTCTCTGAAGTTGTTATCCAAGGTCTAAACATCAAAGGTCGTTATAATGATGGTGGCAGTTTTGTAACCTATGCACCAAGTGGCACAGATTTAGTTTCTCGTTTGGAAAATACAGCCACAAAAATCACAGTTGAGCCAGACAAAAGCGGTAGCCCAACTTTATTCAGCATTCTTTTATCATGGTTCCCAATGTTGCTATTAATAGCTGTTTGGATTTTCTTCATGCGCCAAATGGGCGGCGGCGGAAGCAAGGCTATGGGCTTTGGTAAGTCAAAAGCAAAACTTCTTAATGAGAAGAGCACAAAAGTGACCTTTGATGATGTTGCTGGGGTTGAAGAATCTAAGGAAGAATTGGTTGAAATTGTTGATTATTTAAAAGATCCTCAAAGATATCAAAGACTTGGCGGTAAAATCCCGAAAGGTGTTTTACTAGTGGGCCCTCCAGGTACTGGTAAAACATTGATCGCGCGTGCAGTTGCAGGCGAGGCGGGCGTTCCATTCTTCACGATTTCTGGTTCTGACTTTGTTGAAATGTTTGTTGGTGTTGGTGCGAGCCGTGTCCGTGACATGTTTGAACAAGGTAAGAAAAACGCGCCATGCATTATCTTTATTGATGAGATTGATGCCGTTGGTCGCCATCGTGGTGCAGGCCTTGGTGGTGGTAATGATGAGCGTGAGCAAACTTTGAACCAGCTTCTTGTTGAGATGGATGGTTTTGAAGGCACAGAAGGCGTTATTATCATTGCTGCTACAAACAGACCAGATGTTTTAGACCCGGCTTTATTAAGACCAGGGCGTTTTGATCGTCAGGTTGTTGTACCAAATCCAGATATTGATGGGCGTGAGAAAATTATTCAGGTTCACATGAAAAAAGTACCTTTATCGTCAGATGTTGATGCCCGCATTATTGCCCGCGGAACACCTGGTTTTTCTGGTGCGGATTTAGCGAACCTTGTTAATGAGGCAGCCCTTATGGCAGCACGCAAAAATAGACGTGTTGTCTCGCAAGCTGAATTTGAGGAAGCAAAAGACAAAATCATGATGGGGGCAGAGCGCCGCTCTATGGTTATGTCTGAAGAACAAAAGAAATTAACGGCTTATCATGAGGCAGGGCACGCAATTTGCGCACTTAATGAGCCTGCTTCTGATCCAATTCATAAGGCAACAATTATCCCGCGTGGCCGTGCTCTTGGTTTGGTTATGCGCCTTCCTGAAGGAGATCGTGTCTCTGTCTCTCGTGAAAAGCTAAAGGCTGACCTGTGTGTTGCTATGGGCGGACGCGTTGCAGAAGAGATGATTTTCGGCTATGAAAAAGTAACAACGGGCGCATCATCTGATATTCAGATGGCAACAGATATGGCGCGCAAAATGGTAACAGAATGGGGATTAAGTGATAAGGCTGGCCCACTTCGCTATGTTAGCAACCAAGAGGAAGTTTTCCTTGGTCGTTCAGTATCACAAAGCCAAAATATGTCAGAGCAAACAGCCAATATGGTTGATGCAGAAGTGCGTGACATTGTTGAAAGCGCTTACACAAGAGCCAAAGATATCTTGAAGAAATACAATAAGGATCTTGAGAAACTTGCCCAAGGGTTGCTTGAATATGAAACATTATCAGGGGACGAGATTAAAGATTTATTGGCAGGCAAGGAAGTTGTTCGTAACCGTACAAAGCCAAGTGATAAGTCTGGGCCAACTGGATCTGTTCCTGTTGGGGGCGGCGTTCGTTCTAAAAAAGGCGGCAGTGAGCCAGAGCCACAAGGCGTATAATTCTTTTTTTTTTAAATTTATAAAAGCCTCACAGATTTGTGGGGCTTTTTACTTTGTAACGTTTTGTAAAGAAGCGTGACTTGTCATAGCTTATTATCTTCAGGTAAAATGTAAAGCTGTTATAAATGGAGATAAAAATAAATGACTAAAAGACAATATTTTGGCACAGATGGCGTCCGTGGCCGTGCAAACACCCCACCGATGGATGCTGAAACACTTCTAAAGCTTGCAAAAGCAACATGCTTAAAATTTAAAAATGGGAAAACCCGTCACAAGGTTGTGATTGGTAAAGATACCCGTCTTTCTGGTTATATGGTTGAACCTGCTTTAACAGCTGGGTTCATTTCTATGGGGTGGGATGTTGTAATTTTAGGGCCTGTTCCGACACCGGCCGTTGCTAATTTTACAAGATCTCTTCGTGCTGATCTAGGTGTTATGATTTCTGCTTCGCATAATCCATTTTATGATAATGGCGTTAAGTTCTTTAACTCACAAGGTAGTAAATTTACCGATGAACAAGAAGCCGAGATCGAAGCATTGATGCAAGATGATCTGGTATCGATTCTGCCAACTGGCGAAAAATTAGGCCGTGCAAGCCGTTTGGATGATGCGGTTGGACGCTATGCTGAATATGTGAAGGCAACCTTCCCACGCCATTTAAGGTTAGATGGTTTGAAAGTGGTTGTTGATTGTGCCCATGGTGCTGCTTATAAGGTAGCCCCACAAGTTTTATGGGAGCTTGGTGCTGAAGTGATTACAGTTGGGAATAACCCTAACGGTACAAACATCAATGACGGTGTTGGTGCAACATATCCAAATCATTTAGCGGCAAAAGTTTTACAAGAGGGTGCTGATATCGGTTTTGCCCTAGACGGCGATGCCGACCGTGTAATTTTCTGTGATGAAAAAGGTCAAATTGCCGATGGCGATCAGATTATGGCGCTTATTTCATCATATTTGAAAACATGCAACCTTCTCAAAGGCGACGGGGTTGTTGCAACTGTTATGTCGAACATGGGATTAGAGCAATATCTATCTGATATTGGGTTAACGCTTCATCGCTCAAAAGTAGGCGATCGTTATGTTATTGAGGCCATGAAGGAAAACGGTATTAATTTTGGTGGCGAACAGTCAGGCCATATTGTGATGAGTGATTTTGGTACAACTGGCGATGGTATGATCGCAGCGCTTCAGGTCTTGGCTGTGTACGCTGAAACAGGCAAAAGAGCCAGTGATCTTTTTGATATCTTCCAGCCTTACCCTCAATTAACAAAGAGCGTTACTGTAAAAGATAAAACAATCGTTTCAAGCAAAGAACTAACCGATTTAGCCAAAGAAAAAGAGGCTGATTTGGGCAAAGGGCGCATTCTATTGCGTGCGTCTGGAACCGAGCCAGTTATCCGCGTTATGGCTGAAGGTAAGGACTTCTCGGCAGTTGAGAAAGTCGTGAAGGCGCTTTGTGATGAGATTGTCAAGATAGATAATAAACAACAATCCAATAAGGTTGCTTGATTGTCTGAAAAAGGCGAATTATACTATTCGTCATGATTACAACTCTTTCTGATAAATACCCTAAAGTTTTATGTATTGGCGCGTTTGATCCGTCTAATTCAACTGGGTTAGGTATGGATTTAAAAACAACCCATTCTCTTGGTGCGCAAGCTGTGAGCTTGGCAACGTCTGTCTATTTAAGAAAAGATGGTAAAGTTATTGATAGAATGGTTTTTGATGCCGACTTTGTAAAAAAACAAATTGATTCTATTGGTTCTTTTTCACAATTTGATGCAATTAAAGTTGGTGATCTCGTGAATTCAGAGATTATTGATGTTGTCGGCGATGCTATTGATGAGGCAGAAGGGCAAACAAAAGTTGTCTTGGATACGGTTTTATTCTCATCTTGTAAAACCCATGTGATGGATGCGACAAGCCGCTCGACATTAAAGCGTAGAATTCTACTGCGTGCCGATGTTGTAACCCCAACTGTGGAAGAAGCAAAGATTTTATCAGGCATTGATATTGATGATTTAGATGAGTTAAAGCATTTGGCTGAAACCTTAATGACATTAGGGCCATCATCTGTTGTGATTCGTGGCACTATCGTTGATGAGAGCAAAATTGTTGATGTTGTTCATATTGATGGGTCTGACATTACGTTTGAAACAGAAACGAATGTGAATAAGTTTCGTGCCAAAGGTTTGAGCGCAGCGCTTACTGCGGCTATTGCGACAGAGATCGCAAAAGGACAAAATGTTGTGAATTCGATTCACAATGCTAGACAATTTGTATCCATTGCTGTAGAAGACTTGGATAATTCAGCAAAAGTAAAAGAACCCCAAGGGGTTGACCCGCTTTATGCGATGCAAAGACTTTATGAGTCTGGCTTATAAATAATCAGTAAAATAATTGGACGTAACACCATATTTATCTTGACGATATGGCAAATAATAATGTATATTAATAAATAATTAAGAATTGAAATAACGGTTTTGAAACAGGGTAATTTTAACATGGCATCACAAACACAAACATCATCAGACATTCTATGGACAGCAGCCAAAGAGGGAGATGCAGAAACTCTGCGTACTTTAGTTGCACAAGGTGTTGATGTGAATGTTCGTGATAAAAATGGTTGGACGCCACTTCATGTTGCTACTCAATATGGTCATGCAGAAGCCATGCGTACACTGATCGCAGCCCGTTCAATGCAAAGTATGCGAAAACACGGCCTTCTAAAACAAGAGCAACCAGCTGTTACATGGAATGAAACGCTCAATAAACATTATCGACCATTTAAACAAAACCATATTCAAAACCTTGAAACCGACAATTCTCCCGAAACACAAAATGTAGCCTAATTACATTTTATAAAAGTCCAAAACTTTATACTTCCTTTTAAAATTTTAGTTTTTTTCGCAATCGCAGCAATTCATGATTGACATGTGCGTTTGATAAGCGTCTTATTAGCTTATTAATTTATATTAGTAATGCTTTTAAGGAGTAGGCGAGATGGCTATTGCAAAACCTCAAACCAAACCGAATAACCCTAATTTTTCTTCTGGTCCTACCAGAAAGTTTGAAGGCTGGGACATTTCCATGTTATCGAATGCTTTGTTTGGTAGGTCGCACCGCTCTTCTATTGCAAAGAAAAGAATTCAACTCGTTATTGAAAAGATGCGCTCAATTTTAAAAGTACCTGATGATTATAGAATCGGTATTTTACCTGGCTCTGACACGGGGGCGTTTGAGGCGGCAATGTGGGGTATGTTAGGACCAAGGCCCGTTGATGTATTTGCTTGGGAAAATTTCGGCCTTAATTGGGTCAAAGATGCGCTCGATCAATTAAAATTAGAAGGTGCTAATAAATACGTGGCTGATTACGGACAATTGCCAGATTTAAGCCAAGCCAATCCAGAGCACGATACTGTATTTACATGGAATGGGACAACCTCTGGCGTGAAGGTGCCAAATGGCGATTGGATTTTAGATGACAGGCAGGGGCTTACCATGTGTGATGCGACCTCGGCTGTATTTGCAATGGATTTACCTTGGGAAAAATTAGATGTGACAACTTTTTCTTGGCAAAAAGTTTTGGGTGGCGAGGCACAACATGGTGTCCTAATCGTAAGCCCAAGAGCGATTGAGCGTTTAAACTCTTATAGTCCAAAATGGCCAGTGCCAATTCTTTTCC
>PBIV01000013.1 GCA_002720935.1 Rickettsiales bacterium
TTGACACATTATGTAAAATATATTATTATTTGCACTATAAAGTTTAAAAATATGTAAGGAATATAATATGTCGAATGAGATTAAAACAGTTGAAGTTTTACGTGATAATTTTGCTGAAATGGTAGGTTCTAATTTTCATGCTTTATTGAAAAATTCGCATGATACAGGCGAGCCAATTAACTTTAGTCAAGCAAAAGATGCGTTAACTAAAGATGAGACAGCTATTAAGCAACAAATTGCAGATAAAACAGCGACAACAAAAGCGGGTTTGGTTCGCGGTAAAGTCATGAATGGTTTTCAAGGTAAAAATCCCGATTCTCAAAAGATCAAAGTAAAGATCGTTTAAAAACTAGATCAGTTTAAAAATATATGTTTGAATAAAAGTCCGTGATGTTTCTTTTTACGGGCTTTTTCTTTTCTCATTTCAACGGCAAGGGGTTTTTCATGGAATACAAAGTAGTTGGGGGCGAGGCGTTTCCTTTCTTAAGAGTGAGGTTAGCCACGGGCGAAACTGTTAAGGCAGAATCAAATGCCATGGTTATGATGCGTGGTGGCTTATCACTGACAGGTAAGATGGACGGCGGCATCGGACGTGCTATTGGACGCATGTTTTCTGGGGAAAGCTTATTCATGCAAGAGATCACAGCCGATAAGGGGCCAGGGGAAGTTATGTTAGCCACATTCTTACCGGGCACGATGAATAAGATTGATATCGTTGGCGATACACTTTTGGTTCAAGCCGGTAGCTTTTTAGCATGTGATGCGGGGGTTGAGGTATCAACAAAAGTTCAGTCTTTAGGAAAAGCAATCTTTGGTGGCGAAGGGCTATTTGTCTCTAAGGTCACAGGCAATGGTTCGGTTATTGTCTCCAGCTATGGCGGGATCCAACAAATTACGCTTCGTGAAGGCGAAGAAGTCGTTATTGATAATGGGCATTTGGTCGCTTGGGATGGCTATATGGATTATAAAATCACAAAAGGTGGCAATGGCTGGTTTAGATCAGTGCTCTCGGGCGAGGTTTTGGCGTTAAGATTTAGAGGGCCAGGGCGTATTTGGATTCAATCAAGAAACTTAAAAGATTTTGAAAATTGGATTAAATCGTTGATGCCAAGACGTCGTAATGGTTAAAAATTTAAAATAGGTTTTTGCTTTCTCAAAAAAACTGTATTAAATTGAAATGTCGGTGTTTTATCTAAAAGATAATAATTTCATCAGAAAATAAATTTTATTAAAGAAAGACAATATATCAGATGGCTATCGATTCAACTTTAATGTTATTGGGTGTTATCGTTTGTTTGCTGATTTTAACAGCTGTTTGCGGGGGCGGGTTTTATGTCCTTAAAAAAGCAGTTGATAGGCAAGCCTTGTTCGAACGTCGCCGTCATAGAATTTTGGTTGGTCGCGAGAAAGCTGTTCTGGCTGCGTCTTTAATTGGTGAAATTCATGAAAATAAGAATAAATGTGAGGCCTTTGTTACTATTTATTCTGAAATGCTTCGTAATTTAAGAGATGACACAAGAAAACCTGCTTATCAACAAACAGGGGACTTCGTGCATAAGGCGCCATCTTTATCAAGGGCGGTTTATGATAACAATATCTCTAACTTGAATTTATTCGAACCATCACTTGCAACGAAAGTAAGTGAAGTGTATGCGATGATTGAAACTGATCCTGAATATTTAAGTTTAGAGCCTGATATGCCACTTGATACAGCGATCCGCATGGTTGAGATGATCGTTAAAAACGCTGAGACAATTTCTGAGACGGTTGATAAAGTTGTTCCATCATTAGAAGTTGTAGTGCGTAACGCGCCTCGCGTATCTGTATAATTAAAAGCTTATTCTTCTTTATAGATGTCTGGATTAAGGCTGTCCTTTTGGAAGGATAGGGTTAACTCCATCGGTGTGTTTGGTGCTGTTTTCTTTTTACTGTCCAAACCGTGGATAACCAAAATAGCCAAATTCTTATCAACATCTTCACCACGAAACAGGATCAAATCGCTTGGGTTTAAGGGAATAGCTGTTTCGATTTTATCTTGGGCAAAGCCTAAGCCCATTAAGTGATTTTGTAAGAGGGCAGAGATTTTTAAAATTTCTTTTTCTGTTAAAAACTTACTCTCATTCCAAGAGATATTGATCTGTATCAGTTTTTTGGATTCATAGCCAAAGACATAAGAGATTTGTGCGGGCCCTGTATTGGGGATCAAATTCGCATAAACAAGGCTAATGATTTTTGTTTTTGATAGGGGGTGAATTTCTTCTTTTAATAAATCAGTTGTATAGCCAAAGTCATCCTCAATTGATTGTATGACTTCTTGTTCGCTCATATCAAAGAACGTACCTCTGAACCCCTTTAAGTCATAGTCTTGAGTGGTTTGTTCAATTTGTGGTGGTATTTCAATAGCATTACTATTGCTGGCATAGCAAAAATTTGTGCTGGCCATAAAAATAAACGCCGCAGCCCAAATGGGTGCGACGTTTAAATTCAAATATTTAAAATTATTTTTTCTTCTTTGACTTATCATCGCTATCTTTATTTTCAGCAGCGTTTAACGCAGCAACTTTGTCAAAAAGAGTTTGCCAGTTATTCATAGAGAATAGTTGAGCGTAAATAATAGGTAGAGCACCCATTTTTCTAAGCTCAAGAATTTTATCGTCTGGCAACGCATTGAATTTTCTTTCATCAATTGTGAATAGAGCGTTGAAACCCATATTCAATAAAATCTGATGTTGGAATGGAGATAAGATATCTAATTCACGAAGCTTTTTGCCGAACTCAACAGTTTGTAAGCTTGCTTGGTGGTAAGACTTACAAAATTCCAAAGCATTCTTTGTAAGGTCAGTCATTTCTTCGCCATCAAAGAATTTGTTTTCTTTAGCTTCTTTAATTGTCTTGTCTGTTTCATCAACACAAAGGATAAGTTTATCATTTTCTTTATCTTCGCTCATGATGAATGGATATCTGCGAACATAAGCTGGAACATATGTGCGCTCTGCCCACTCGCCTTCTTTAGAAATAAATAGGTTTTCATTTGGACGCATACCCATGAAAGCCGCTGGTGTTGTTGTATCAGCACCAACAAAAACAACAGGATAATGTCTGCTTAAAAATGGAAACTCAACAGCGTTAACAGGAACAGCAACTTGTTCTTTAGCGAATGAGAAACCAAGCTTGTCATTTAAAGATTTCTTTTCGTGTTTCTTTTGGTCAAGAAAAACAGGGTTTTGATAAAAGATAGGGTTATCTTTTTTCGCGTCTTCTGCTTTTGCTTCTGCGTTATCTTTTTTAGCCATGATATAAGTCCATTTCAGTTAGATAGTTAGATAAAATTCTTTAATGTGAATAGTGAACAAAGAAAGTTTAAGAATAGTTAATGATAGTGCCCGAGTCGCACCGTGCATCTTCTAGTTTAAAAAAAATTTGCAATAAATCAAGTCCTGATATATTTTCATATTTATGAAATCTTATGGACCCGATAAAATTTATTCATTAAGTGAAATAATTTTCCGTCTTATCAGCGATGAAACGGAGGGGTTTACGGATTATCAACTCCTTACAATCAAGTCAGATCAAGGCTTTGATCAAAGTGATGATGTAAAGCTTTTACATCTTGATAGTATTGACAGTAAACAATTACCTGAAGTGCCACGTTGTTTTTCCATTAAATGTGATGGGCCCGTTGGAACAACACAAAGCCTATTGCAAGATTTAGCAGGGCTTTACGCAAGACAACGCCATGCCCAGCATTTTCTTGATAAGAATACATCAAGACCAGATTTCCAGCCAACGATCTTCAGGTCATCGGTTGTACATCTTGATCTTGCACCGCTTTGTCAGTTACAACCCGATTTAGCGCTACAGACTTTACAAGAGAGAATTAATAGATCAAAAGGTCATATTGTAATGGTCACTGGTCTTGATAAAATCTCTGAGCATAAGGAATATAAAATTGGGCGTAACAAGCGCGTTATGACACCGGCTTATTTGCGAGCAGGGTTAATAAGAGAGATTGAAAAGCTCGATCTACATTCCCCAATTGTTCTATGTGGTAAACAAGAAGAGCTAACAAAATTTAGAAAATCCACCCTAATTGAGGATTTCTATCGCAATATTTTTGATGAGCTGAATGGCAAGCCTTATGAAATTTTTGGGATTTTACAATCATTCCTTGATCATCCATCTAGCAAAGGAAAAGCGATTGCAGGGATTAGAGGGATTCAAGGCTATGATCAAAAGCAGGTTTTTGAAAATTTTGAAACTTACTTAAGGCCTTACCTAATTCATGAACCAGACCATAATAAAATGGTTAGAGAACGCTTAGCCATCCCAGAATTCATTGGCGATGATTTAACATTTTATACCATGAAACTGTTTGATGATAATGACTTTACGCTTAGCAAAAAGGCGCGTCAGACTTTTATTCAATATTTGGTTGAGATGAGCATGAGCTATGGTGGTAAAGGGTATGGCGAAGAGGTCAGTAAAAAACAAAGCAATAAAGAAGCTGAGATATTTGCGGCTGAGGTTATTGTTTGTGCGCTAGAGCGTTTCTTTGATGAGATGGAGAGCGATGGCGAGATCATTGACTTATTCAATGCCCTTGTTTGGCAGGGCAACGGATTAGAGCCAATTAAACGCCATATCGTGGAAGAAGATGTTCATAAGGCAGCCCGAAGTTTGAAGGGCTTAAAACTATTTGGGCGTGCTTATTTTCCATCAAAAGATAAAAAACCCGTTTAGTTTACTTTTTTAAGACTTTTTGACCTTTTGCTTACCATCAACCATTTCAACAATAAATTCATCAGGCATGGCTGCTTTATTTGAAATGATTTTATCATCTTGATCGCGAAGCACGGCATAGCCCCGTTTCAAAACCGATTTAAATGATAATGTTTCAAGCATATTGCTTAAATTATTTAGTTTTGTCTCATTCTTTTCAAAAAGACGTGGCGGCAGGCTGGCCAATCGCTCATTTAGTGTGTTTAGTTTTTGTGTCTCAAAATTTACCAACGCTTTTGGATGGATTAATCGAGAGCCAAGCTCATTTACTTTGTTGGAACGTCTTTCCAGATTAGTGCTCATCACGTTTGAAAGTCGCTCAACCGCATAATCAAATTTTTGTGTTTTAATCTCTAACAAACGCTCTGGCTTTGGTAGACGGCTGGCAAGAGAGCTTGTGCGCTCAAGCTTATTATTAATATTGCTCAAAATAACGCGAGATAAGCGCATTGAAGCTTCATTGATATATTGCTGAAGCTCTAATCGAACTGGAACCGCTTTTTCTGCAGCCCCCGTAGGTGTGGGTGCGCGAAGGTCGGCGGCATAATCAATGAGTGTTGTATCGGTTTCATGCCCCACAGCTGAGATCACGGGGATGTCACTGCTTGCTACGGCTCTGACAACGATTTCCTCGTTAAATGGCATTAAGTCTTCTAATGAGCCACCACCTCTGGCAACAATTAAAACATCGGGGCGAAGCTCGCCCTTTAATTTATTAAACTGTGCAATAGCATGGGCGATTTTAACTTCAGAGCCTTGCCCTTGAACCATGGTTGGAATTAATAAAACGCGGGTTGGGAAACGGTCTTCAATACGGTGTAAAATATCTCTGATGACCGCACCTGTTGGCGATGTAACCACACCAATGATTTTTGGTAAAAAAGGGATTTCTTTTTTACGGGCTTGGTCAAACAAACCTTCAGCCAATAATTTCTTCCTGCGGTCTTCCAGCAGTTTTAGCAATGCGCCTTGTCCTGCAAGTTGCATATCTTCAATAATCATTTGATAGTTTGAGCGCCCAGGATAGGTTGTTAAACGCCCAGTGGCGACAACTTCCATGCCTTCTTCTGGCTTAATGCTTAGCTTGGAGAGCGTACCGCGCCAACAAATCGCATCTAAAACCGCATTCTCATCTTTGAGGGATGTATATAAATGACCTGATTTAGCGACAGTCACACGTGATATCTCGCCCCTGATACGAATATGTGAGAAATTATCTTCAACGGTGCGTTTTAAGGTTTGACTGATCTCTGACACACTATATTCAGGCACGTTTGAGCCTTGCTCATCTTCACGAACAGCTTTGTTTTGCGGGGCAGAAAATAGATCAAAATCACTCATGGTTAAATTGCTTAACTTTGTTTTTGTTGTCTTTTGGCTTTAAAAAACGATTGTAATAGATCCGCACTGCGCTCTTCAAATGATTTCATGTGAATAACATTAATTTTATGATGGCATGTGTCTTGATCAAAAAATTGAACACCGCTTGTAACCGCACCACCTTTTGAATCTTGAGCCGCAAAATATAGATTTTTAATCCGTGCATGAGCAATGGCACCAGCACACATCGTACAGGGCTCTAATGTCACATAGAGATCACAATCTGGAATACGCTTTGAGGGAAGGCCCTGATTGGCAAAATACTCACAAGCTTTATGAATGCATAATAATTCAGCATGAGAGGTGGCATCACCATCGCGCTCAACTTGGTTGCTTGCACTTGCGATAACCTCGCCTTTGTAAACCATAACGGCGCCAATTGGCACTTCATCATGGTTAAGCGCATCTTCTGCTTGATTAAAAGCCAGTTCCATAAATTGCTGATTTTTGTTATCTTCACTCATCAGTAAAGAATGTATAGGTTTTTGGCGAAAATGAAACTATAATCCGCGCTAAACCAAGAAATGAAGAGTTTATAAAAATGAGTGATAATAAAAAAAATAACGACAAGAACACGATGAATGGCGACCGCGTTGCTAAAGTGATGGCAAGAGCGGGTTTGTGCTCAAGGCGAGAAGCAGAACGCTGGATCGAAGCAGGGCGTGTGAGCGTTAATGGTAAAAAGCTTGATACGCCAGCTGTAACAATTACCAATAATGATACATTGGTTGTTGATGGGCAAGAGATTGTGACGGAAAAGCCAGAGACTAGAGTTTGGCGCTTTCATAAAAAGTCAGGATATATAACAACCCATAGTGATGAAAAGGGGCGTGATACGATTTTCTCACAACTTCCCCCGCACATGCCAAGAGTTATTTCGGTTGGGCGTCTGGATATGAATAGTGAAGGTTTATTACTGTTAACAAATGACGGCGAGTTATCGCGCTATTTGGAATTGCCATCAACGGGGTGGAAGCGCAACTATCGCGTGCGCGCCTTTGGAACTTTTGATGAAAGTATGAAAGCCAAAATCGAAAAAGGGGTAACGATTGACGGTGTTAATTATGGCGAAGTTGATATTGAATTTGAGCGCCAACAGGGCAGTAACGTCTGGCTAACAATGGGACTTCGTGAAGGTAAAAATCGTGAGATTAGAAAAATTCTTGAGCATTTTGGCCTTCAAGTAAACCGTCTTATCCGTGTCTCTTATGGCCCGTTTCAATTGGGTAATTTGCCAGCAGGAGCGGTTGAAGAAATGCGCGGTAAGGTTTTAAAAGAACAACTTGTTGATTATTTTAAAACAAAAAATCCCTCTACCAAGAAATCAAATAAATCAAAGTAAGGCTTTCATGCGTATAACAAGCGGACATGATAGAGGAAGGCGTATTGAAACCCCGAAAGGGGACGCGACACGCCCCACAACGGATAAAGTGCGCCAAGCTTTATTCAATCGTTTGCGCTCAATGATTGATGCGATTGATTGGAATGATATGCATGTTATAGATGCCTTTGCAGGTAGTGGCGCATTGGGGTTAGAGGCACTCTCGAACGGTGTTCGATCCGTAACATTTTTTGAAAAAGATAAGCGTGCTAGTATTGTAATTAAAGAAAACATTAAACAATTAGGGTACTCAAGCCGCACCAAACTTTACCCCATTGATTGTTTAAAAGCAGATTTTGAAAATCTTGATAGGGCTGATTTGATTTTTTTAGACCCACCTTATGGGCTAGGGTTAGCGGCAAAACTCATGCATAAAATTATTGATACAGGGTTGGTACATAAAGGTACGATTTTTTATGTTGAGATGCATAAAGACAAAATAGAGCCCATTGATGAAGAAAAATATGAATGCATTTCTTCTAAACAATATGGCTCTATCGTCTCAAATCTTTATAAGACCAAGTAATATTTAGTCTTTCCAGTTATAGCTGAATAAACGATCTTGGAAGTGGTTAAGAAGTTGATCACGCTTTCTTTGTAAATCGGCCTCTTCTTCTTGCAACTCTTCGATCTTATCTTCCTGATCTTCCATTTTATCCAAATATTTCTTGGCTAAATTAGAGTTCTCAGGAACAGATGATAGGTTATCGCGAAGACGTCTTTGATCTTGTTCAATCGCTCTGATCTGGCGCTCTACTTGACTGATTTTTGCTTTTACAATATCAATATTGGCATATTCAGCCGCTAAATCTTTTAAGAATTGAGCTGTTTCTCGGTCTGGATTGCTGGCTGCGATTTGAGCCAGACGATCACGAGATAAGGAAGCGATTGATATTGAATCCCAACTATCATATTCAAATTTTACATCAAATTTGCGGGCTTTATCAGCATCAAGCTTTACACGAAGTCTGTGAAAGTTAGGTGTTTCTTCATACGCAAAATTAACATCATTGCGATCTTCTTTTGAGATATCCCAATTGCCTCTTTTTGGAATATCAATCACAACAACGCGTTTTTCCATCGCACTGCTATCAATCACATAATTATATTTTTGAATTTGTTTTACCTTAATTTTGATGACGCCTCTTGCTGCGACAAGGGAGCTTTCATTGCGTTCATAGCCTGTTTGTTCCGCAATTGTAACATCTGTATCAAGGGCATATGGCACCATACGTTCTTCGCCTTTTGGTAAATTTGGCATCTCTGCATCGCCAAGATACGTATCGTTGCTATACAATGTTATGATGCCCGCAGGAAGCGATACATCGCTTTTGTTATTTAATAAAACAGATGCATATGGGTTTTTATCGCCAGTGCCTGATTTATAAAATGAGACGGCCTCCATAGGCAGATTGTCATTGATAACAGGTGCCATCATTGAATGACTATGCGGTAGGCTAATTGTACTACCAAGAGTAATTGTTTGTGAGGCAACCGTTTGATTTGTTTGAACGGCTTGCTTCATTTGCGCTAACCCATTGCTCATGCTCATTGTCTCTGGCATAGGCGGAGCAGCCGCTAATTCATTGCGTGCAAAATCAGCACTCGCCGCCATGCGGCTTCCCATCATTGAAGCTTTTCTCATTTTCGGGGCGGCGTCCATGAAAGACATCTCTTCGATTGTGCCTTCATCTTTGTGTGGATTAAGGGCGCCGACAGTTTGGATGGGTAGCGTTGGGCGTGCACGATAGTAACTTTCATATAGATTTTGTTTATAAGTAACTGGCGAGCCACTGGTTAAAGAGAGTTTGACATCACTCCAATCTTGCCCACTCATATTTTCTAAAATTGCCCAACCTTGCAAAACACCAGTTTTGTCATTGGAATTAAAATCAGGTAAGACCATGCGATAAGCACTTTTCCAAAGAGGAGCTGGGATCACATAGCTATATGAGACTTCACGGCTTTTTGTGCCATCAAGAACGATTTTAATGGTTTTAGAGCCTTTTTCATTGGTTTCTTTTAAAGCTGATAAGGCTTTTTCAAAGTCGCTACGAAGCGCTTTATTTGGAATTCGAATTTGTGCTAAATCATAAATCGTGATTACACTTAAACCGTCTTCCCCCATAAGGCTTAGCTTGTAAGCAGGTTTCGAATAGTCAGAGTTTTTATCACTTTGGTGTTCAACTTCGGCTGTGACAAGTTTGCCGCGTGCTTCTGCGCCTTGATTTTCAACCTCAATCTCATGACCTTTTAAAGAGTTTAAAAGATTAATGAGAGAGTTTGTTGCATTAGGGCTAAAAGGGAGCCCTTCAAATTTTTGTGATAAGGGTGCTTTACCCGGAAGACTTACTGAATTGATAGAGCCAGATGGATCCAAGATCACTAAGCTTTTTAAAATATCATCGATATGAGACGCTTGGGCAGAAAGCTCAAATGTACGCTTTCCTGAAACATCCCCTTTATGCGTCATATGAAGAAGGCCAGCATTTGAGATCGAGACTTCTTTTAATGGTAAGGTATCTGCGTTTACTGCGCTTGTTAAACAGATTAAGCTTACCGCAGAGGCCATTAAATAGGTTGAAAATTGAGACTTAGTCGAGCGTTTCGAGGCCATAAGGCTTCCTCCTAATGCGTTATAGATTCAGTGGGGGATTAATAGAAATAAACCCAAATCAGAATACCACTGCCCAGAATGATACGATAAATTACAAACACCATAAAGTTAAAATCTTTGATAAATCGCATTAAGCCCGCAATCGCGAGATAGGCAAACACGCAAGAGAGAGCAGCAGCGATTAGTGCTTCTTTTTGTAAGGCGAGCGAATTTGTCTCTAATAAATCTAGAAATCCCAAAAAGGCAGCTCCTGCAATCGTAGGAATACCAAGCAAGAGGGCAAAACGGCTGGCCTCAATACGGGAAAAACCAAAGAAACGACAGGCTGTCATGGTTATTCCTGATCGGCTTGTTCCAGGCAAAAGGGCTAAAATCTGTGCAAGTCCAATGAAAAAGCTTTTATATAGAGGCGTGGTTTGAACAGTCTTATTCTCAACTTTATTGGCGTCCCCAATCCCAAGTAATATCCCGAAGATTAGAGTTGTCCAACCAATAAGGGCAGGGTCCCTAAACCCATTTGGGACATATTGGTGAATTAAAAAACCTGCAATAATAATCGGAATTGTTGCAATTATGATTGACCAGAATAAATGACGATTATGGGTATCTTTAAAACGCAAAACGTCAAAACCACCAGTAACAAGATGGATAACATCTCTATAAAAATATAAAATAACAGCGATTAATGTTCCAAAATGAACAGAGATATCAAGCAATAGCCCTTGATCTTGTTCATTCATTAAATTTGGCAAAAGCACCAAATGCCCGCTAGAGCTGATGGGGAGGAACTCAGTTATCCCTTGGATTATTGATAAAATGACGAGATAGAGAAGGCTCATAAACATACCTATTTAATTTTTTATTCTAAGCTATATAATTCATATTTGAAAATACCTAGCAAATAAAGCTATTCTTTCAAGTTATCTGAACCAAAATAAAAAAACTATAAGGAGACTTCCAATTTCAGGCACAACGGTTTTACTAACAACATTAGCGGGCATTGCTCTTTTAATTTGGTCTGTGGATCTGGTTAAAAAAGGAATGACCAAGGGTTTTGGTTATAAGCTTAATAAGCTTCTTGAGGCAGGTACTAAAAACCGCATCATCGCTTTTTTCTCTGGAATATTTGTTACAGCTTTGGTGCAAAGTTCGAATGCGACGGCTTTGATTATCTCTTCATTTGCTGGCCAAGGGCTTATTCGTTTATCAATGGCTTTGGCGGTTATGCTGGGCGCGAATGTTGGTACGACACTGGTTGCGCAATTTGTATCCCTTGATATTAGCTGGTTAATGCCTGTGTTAATCTTCTTAGGTGTCTTTACCATGTTTGTTTACGGTAAAAATTCTTCCAGAGCCAAGAATATTGGGCGTGTTTTCTTAGGGATAGGGTTTTTGTTCTTATCCCTCGATATGATTACGGCTGCGCCAACTGCCTTAAAAGATAGCCCTGTTTTATTGGGTATTTTTTCACCTTTGGAAACAGACCCGTTTTTAGCTGTTATTTTATCAGCTGTTATAACATGGTTGTTACACTCAAGTTTAGCCTTTGTTTTGTTAACGATGGCATTTGTCGGCGGTGGTATTGTCTCGGTCGAGCTAGGTCTTTTAATGGTTATTGGTGCCAATATTGGGGGAGGCATTGCGCCAGTGATCTTGACTTCGAAAATGGATGTTACAACATTTCGTGTCGCATTTGGTAACTTTGTTATGCGCTTGTTATTCGGGGCTGGGTGTTTGATTTTTATAGAAGCATTGCCTCATTTTCTTACAGACAATACTGATATTTTTTCTGGCGATAGAGCTATTGTAAACTTCCACACAGCCTTCAGCCTAGGTCTAGCGCTTATATTCATGCCAATTGCGCCATTTGTGGCTGTTTTGTGTAAGCGTCTAATCCCTGATATCCCAGGGAATAGTGATCCTGCTAAACCAATTTACTTGGATACTAAACTTCTTGATACGCCGAGCTCTGCGCTTGCAACGGCATCGAGAGAGGCGCTTCGCATGAGTGATTATGTTTTGGAAATGTTACAACGCACAATCAACACCTTTAAAAGCGAAGACACGGCTATCATTACTAGCATTAAAGATACAGACGACATTGTTGATAAATTATTCAGCCAGATTAAAAAGTACCTAGTTCAGTTATCAAAAGAGGAAATGGATGAAGAAGAATCTTCAAGAGCCGCGCAAATTTTCTCATTTTCTTTAAATATGGAGCATATTGGCGACATTATTGTGAAGAACTTACTCGAGATGGCAGAAAAGAAAGCTGAGAAAAGAAGACATTTTTCTGAAGAAGGCTTTGCCGAAATCGAAGAAATGCATGCAGATGTCGTCAGTAACATGAAAATCGCAACCCACGTATTTATGAGTGATGATGTTAATGAAGCTAAAAAACTACTTAAGCAGAAGAAAGAATTTCGCTTGGCTGAGATGGAAACCACCAAAAGCCATATGGAGCGTATGCAAGCAGGGCGTAGCGATTCTATTGCGACCAGTTCAATGCATATGGATATCGTGCGTGATTTAAAACGAATTAACTCACATATTGCATCAACGGCCTATCCAATTTTAGAGCGAGAAGGGGAGCTGAAGCCATTGAGTATGAAGGTTATTCCCGATTCTATAAAAGATAGCAGTGACTAATTTAATGTAATTGTTTCACTTATGAATATTTAAAGAATCATAATATGACTTTTATTCAAATCAAACGCTAAAATCTTTCATTTATACGCTTTGTTTGCTTTGATTGATTCTTATAAGTGTAATATTTTTACAATAAATTGTAATAAATTGACTAAATTTAAAAAATCTTGATTTTGTGTGTTGACTCTTACAAGCATTTCTGACTATGCTTATATTGGCTAAGTTGAACGGGAAATGGCTTGGGGGATCAGGAAACTGTTCCCCTTTTTATTTGTCCCAACTTTTTTTCTAATACTTTTTCAAAAAACCGTTGTTTTAGACCTGTCGCCCTAGTTTTCGGCGAGGTTTCGCATTTGTATTATGTTCGTTTCATAAGTGCAATTCTTTTTATTCATTTTTACCAATTTTTTCCCTTTATTTTATCTCAATATGTAAAGTTTAGCGACCATGTTTCTTTATCTTGTTGATTTTAAATAATTTTATTTTTTTGTTTGAAATATTAACATAGAGTAAATATGTAAAATTATTTTGTTTGTTTACGTTATGGTAATAATATGTGTGTTACCATAATCACATAGTCGGGAAAGCTATGTAACTAAATTGTCAATTCGCAGCGGGGCGATAAAAAGACAATTACTGGGGTGTTAATGAACAAACAAAATAAAATTATTCGTAAAACAAATTTAGTTTTTAAAAGAAAAGCTAAGAAGCTTTTAAAAATTAAAATTGGTTTCTTACTAGCCTTTGGCCTTATGTTGGCAACAACAACAGCAGCCAAAGCAAACTCATCTAAAAGAACAATTCAATTATCGGCTTTAACAATGCCACAAAATTCTTATAAGAATGTTCGCCAGCCAAAATTATTTGGTACATATGAGAAAGTTTCTACAAATATTGAGCCATTTACAAAATGGACAGGTGTTTTAAAGCGTAATCAAAAACAAATGCGATCAATTGACAGAGCTGTTTTCACAGCATGGTTCGATCGTATGGCTCATCTTCAAAACCAACCATTGGATGTGAAAATGCGCCAAGTAAATAATATCGTAAATTTATTCCGTTATGTGAATGACGAGCGTGGTACTGGCCAAAGCGATCAATGGGCAACACCGATTGAATTTCTTAAAAGACAATATGGCGATTGTGAAGATTTTGCGATTTTAAAATTCATGGCTCTTAAAGCGCTTGGCGTATCAGAAAGCCAAATGAGATTAGCGGTTGTCCAAGATGTACAAAAGAATATTCCACATGCGGTTCTGATTGTTTACAACCAAGGTCAATCATTCCTTCTTGATAACCAAATTAAAAATGTTGTGAACACAACTCAAGTGGCTCATTACAAACCATATTATTCAATTACAAGCACAGCGTGGTGGATGCATAAAGCACCGGTTAAAACAGCACAGCTTTCACGCTAATACACAGTTTCGTCTGGAAAAAGGTTTCTTTCACTTAAAGGAAAAATCCAAGGTCAAAAATAGGCTCCTTGTTCATCACAAGGGGCCACCAGACGTTAATGGTGTATAAAATCTGTCGTCTAACGCAGCATTGAGTTATGACCGCACTTAATAAATGGGCAAGTCTAGAGTGCTTAATCCGCAGGCTTATCCCATAAAATAATAGACCTCCTCCGATTGGTTAAAATCGGAAAAGGTCTACCAGACGTTTTAAGGAAAGAATGGTCTGTAAAAAATTAGTTCATTCTTAGTAAGCTAGATCTTGGTACACAGTCATAAACTTCACCAATGTTTCTACGCTTTGTGATTGGATCAGCTAAATCGCCTAACCAACCTTTGAACCATCTTTGTCTAAAGTCGAATAGTTCAACCTGACAAACTTGGTCGGCAGAAAGTGTTGCCCACTCATTATCCGCTGGATCTAAGATAGTTGGGAAGAGTAATGAACGCTCAAGTTGAATTTCTTCCATTTCTCTTGGGTTTGTTCTGATCATTGCAGCAGCTTCTGCAAGGGCGCTTCTTTGTTCAGCTGTATCAACAGTATTGATATCTGGGAAACCTGGAAGTTCTCTTGCACGGATCATGTAAGATGCGTCTTTTGCAATTACGTCATCAACATTTTGGCTACTAACATAAATCGTAGCTTGGTGTTTAGTTGCCTCATAAAAAGCTGCTCTAGGGGCGTGCCAAGCAACACCTGCAGCTAAGAAAGCACCAACGGCAGCTGTTGCGTTCCATTTTGTCCATGCAAGTCCAGCAATTGCAACACCAGCAGCAGGAATTAAACCACCCATAAACATATAGGCGCCAACAGTTGCAGCCGCAGTAAAGACAAGTCTAACAGGGCGTCTAACCTGTCTTTTGCCTTTTTCGTTTTCTTCTCTACAAACATTATCGATTGCTTTTAAAACATGGGGCAGTGTTGCTGGTAAAGTTTTTGTGCTCACATATTTACCGCCTTGAAATCCTTTTCCTAAAAGGAAGCCAGTTAGCTTTATTGTTTTACCTAAAGCCCACATTCCGCCTTGTCTAATCGCAGCAACAACATTAAATTCTTTTTTCTCAGCAGAACGGTAACGGTGTTCTGGTGTTTCTACTGTTTCTATTGGATCTTTTTTATTATCTTTTGGCATTTTCTTTCCTCTCTCAAAAAATAAAAAATTATTATTTAAAAACTCTTGTACGACGAGCGAAAAGCCCTCTATGTCGTTTTGGTTGTACGTCTTCTTGGATTTTTGGTTCAACGCCGCCTGTTTGTGAAGGCATTGTTGGTTGTGTCATTGTGTCTGCATCTGCTCTAAAGGCTGATTTATTATCTGAGCCCTTTGGCTTTTCAGCCTCAACAGCAACCAATGAATTTGTTTTTTCATCAAAATCAACATTAATTTCGATACCACCATCTGATTTTGAATGGAATAAAACCTCAACAACAGCATCTTGAAGACCTTCAGAAACAGCTCTAACCGTAGGTCTAGCACCTTCTCTAGTGTCAAAGACTTTTCCTACTAAGCGTTCAATCGCTCCATCAGCTAAATTAATTTTAACATTTGTTTCCTCTAAATCAGCGGCTGACTTCTTGTAGACTTTATTTGCAATATTGATCATCACGTCTGGTGTTAGCTTATTAAAATAAATGATGTCATTCATACGTGCTAAAAGTTCAGGTGGAAGTTTCTTTCTTAAATCTTCTTCTGCTTTTACCATCGCTTCTTCATATGGCAGGT
Organism: Rickettsiales bacterium; assembly: GCA_002720935.1. GTDB lineage: Bacteria > Pseudomonadota > Alphaproteobacteria > Micavibrionales. The sequence continues at coordinate 15,988 of PBIV01000013.1, forward strand.
CAAAGAAATGCTTTGAACCAATATTTGAAGTCATGATTACAACAGTATCTTTAAAGCTAACTGTTTTACCCTTTGTGTCTGTTAAGCGCCCATCATCAAGGATTTGTAAACATAGGTTAAAGATTTGAAGATCGGCTTTTTCAATCTCGTCAAAAAGAACGACAGAATTTGGCTTTTCACTAACTTGGTTCGTAAGCTCACCGCCTTTTTCATAGCCGACTAAACCAGGAGCAGCACCGATTAATCGAGCTTGTGCACTCGAGTCTTTAAATTCTGACATATCAAAACGTACAAGGTCATCTTCGCTTGAATTAAATTCAGCAAGTGTTTTTGCTAGTTCTGTTTTACCTGTACCAGTTGGGCCGATAAGAAGGAAGCTACCGATAGGTTTTTTACGTTTAATATGCTTTAACATTTCTGCTCTTTGGACAGAACGAGCAACGGTTTGAATTGCATGATCTTGTCCTTGAACGCGTTCTTGTAAAATTGAAACAGCATTTTTAAGTTTTTCCATGCGCTTTGCATCAGCATTTCTAACTGGAATGCCAGAGAATGTTTCGAAAACATATTGTACAGCTTCTGCATCAATAACAATTGGGGCTCTCTCTTTAGAAACTTTATCTGCGATTAGCTCATTTGCTTTAGCAAGTTTTCCTAACATAGGCGCTAGAGCTTGGTTCATATTGATAAGTGTTTCATCAGCCAAACGCTCTTCAAAAATCTCATCAAAAGTCACTGTCGCTGGATCTTTCATTTCCAACTCTACAATCTCCGCATTGATTTGCGTTAATTGATCGTCATCACTTATTTTTTTCTTACTATCTTCTAATTTTTTAATTTTTGAAGAGAGGTAAACTTCAGCGTTTTTCTTTACTTTGTTNGCAAAAATAGACTGATTTTCTTGNACTTTNGCAGCGTATTTATCACGCTCAGCTTTCATCGTTTTTAATTCAGCAGAATCTTCAGGTGTAGATGCNATCAAGTTCTTGATTTCAGTCTCAATTTCTTCCTTGATAGCTTTTAAACCCTGAATAGCGTCACTATCTGTTGTTTCTAAAAGTTGTGCTTCAAGCTCTTCTAAATCATCGCCAAGAGCATCAACTTGCTCAATAATAATTTTTTGCTGATTAGCAATAATATAGCCAATAACGATATCTCTTAAAGATAATGAAATATCGGGTTCAGATTTAGCGTAAAATGGCTGAGATTTGTACTTCTCAGTTAATTTTAAAATTTCCTCATCTGCCTCTGGCATGAGAATAAGGTTTTTATATTTTGATTGAACACTTTCACGTGTCTTCTCCATGATTGAAGCGAGATCTTTTTTTGATGGCTCATTTTTATTGAGAACTGAAAAAAGCTTAGTTTTATCACTATGTGCTTCAATAATTTCTTTTTGTTTCTTACCAACTTCGTCTTCAGAAACCATGATAATGGCTTGGTTGTTTGTATCTCTTAAAACATCCATGAATGAGTTTAAAAAACCACTTTTAGCGGTATTTTCAACAAGCTGGTTTGCATCTTCAATAACGATGATTGCATTTTCTGTTTTATTTAAAGTGTTAATAATTGATGCTAAATTGCGATCAATATCAGCAGGATCATTTGCAGCAAAAATCTGATTTAAATCAAGTGAATAAATTGTTTTACCATCAAGAGAGCTTCTAACACCACTTAAGCCAGCTTCGTTAGCGTTTTCATCGCTTGTTAAGGCGTGTGCAATAAGCTCGATATCTGTAGATTTACCTGTTCCAGATAGACCTGAATAGATAACATTATTTTTTTGTTGTGAAGACAGAATACCAGCTAATTTGCTAATATTTTCTCTATCAATGAAGTAATCAGAGGGAGTGTTTTTTAACTCAACCTTTTCCAAAAAACTATTATTCATTGTTATATAATCCTTATTAAAACGTCTGTATCTTTTTGTCTGGTTTTTAGAATGGGAGGGGCGAGAGTTATTTATCTAAAACTCGCCCCTTAATATATTCTAAGTTATTTTAGGGGTAACAAATGGTAGCGTTTATGGCTTGTTCTTACTTCCACCTGTTGGTCTACGACGTCCTTGGTTATTAAGGCCATTGTTAGTCGCTTCCATTTTTTCAGTAAGATCCGCAACTTCTTTGTACTTTTCGTCCATTTGATCTTGGATTTCAGCTGTGATTTCTTCCGCTGCTTCAGAAATCTCATGGATTTGAGCTGTTGTTCTAACTGAGTCTTCAGCAATTTTAACGCGTGCTTCAAGGAAGCTTAATGTTTGAGCCATTAAGTTTGAATAGTCTTTAATAGCTTGCTCATTAATTTCATCCATAGTACCACGAGCCAATGCTTGTTTCGCCATACCAGCCAATTGTGTAATTGCACCAATGCTCACACCAGCTGAGAAACCAACATCTGTTGAAAGTTGACTTGCATCTAAGCGAGCATAATGTAATGAATTTCTGAAACTCTTATACATTTGCTTAACAGCTGTTCTTGTTTTACTTAAATCACGACCAGCGTTTGTTAAGCCCTCTTTTAAAAGACCCAACTCATCAACAAGTTCACTGTTAGAACGGAATTTTTCCAATTCAAACATTTTGTTGAACTCAGTGCCAAGACCGTCATTATCTTCATTTAGATCATCAAAAGAGAAATCTTCTGCTTCATCTAATTCACCTAGATCAACATCAAGTCCAGATGTATCTTGAATAAGCTCATCAGCGTCTGCGCCAAGGATTTCACGAAGTTTTTCGCGGTTAACATCACTTTCGTTAAGAGCGCCTTGCACAGCATAGCCAAGGATTGCAATTTCTTTAAACATATTGTTAGCTAAATTGTAAATCTCTTTTGTCTGTACTAAGGAATCGTCCATTTGTCTTTCGATCCCAGCAAGTGCTTTCTTAGTTTCATCGTTTTTACTACGAGTAAGTTTGATAAAATCTGAGAAGTCCTTTTCAAACTTTTCGTCTGTGATGTTAAGAACACCAAGAACTTTCTCGTGAATAGCAAAGCTACCTTCAATCACTTCTAGTCGACGATCAATTTTTTCTTTCTCTTTTGTTTTTTCTCTTAAAAGAGGCTCTTTCTCGTCAATGAATTCTCGATTTTCTTTTATTACTGCTTTAGCTAAATCAATACTCTTTTGATTTACTCCACCAAAGAAGCTAGGCGATGCAATAGCTGTATTTCTATTCGCTTCGATTGTTTCTTTAGCAGCTTTAACTTCTTTTTCTAAACGAGTAACATCAGTGGTTAATTTCTTTTGATCAGCTTCAAGACGCTCTTTTTCTTCTTTTACGCTTGTCGCTTTTGTTAAGCAATAAATTAAAGCTTGTTCACGAGAAATATCAGCACCGCTTCGTGGAACTTGTGGATGATCAGTTACTTCGTTCTCGATGTCTTCAATGTAGATAGAAAGATCAAGGTCTTCTTCTTTAAACTGGAATTTACCTACAAGTTTAAATTCAGTTCCTTCTTCAATCTCGCCAGCGGCAACTTTAGCGTCCCACTCATCTCTTTGCGCTTGTTCCCAAGCAGCTCTTTGATCTTCAATAGCTTTTTCACGAGCTTGAGCTTTTAATTCTGAGTAGCGATCATCTTCGTATAGATCAACGATTTCATCCATAACTTGTCTTAAAGCATCAAGAGGCTCATCTAACTCTTTTTTCTTTTTCTTAAGTTCAATATATTTTTGGTATGTTTGATCGTTGTTATCATTAAGATCACTCAATGGGTTATCTTCGTTAACTTCTAGATATTCGTCAACGCGTTTGAAGATTTCATTGCTTAAGTTCTTGAAAATAACGTTTAAAGCTTCAATTTCTAATTTTTGCTCTTCAACATCACTGTTCTCAAAGCTAATAATGATTTGTTCGCGAATAGCATCTCTTTTTTGCTGTTCGTTCAAACTTTTATCAGTAAAGGCTTGGTATACTTTTGTGTTCTTAATTTCATCGGAAATAACAACTTCATCAGTTTTTTGTTGTTCTCTATCTTTCCTTAAGTTAGATCTTAGGTCACGCGCACGCTCAGAACGTTGATCGCCCTGTCTTCTGTATGCTTGTAATCTATCATGCATTGAATTACTCATTTTTATCTCTCTCTTTCTTCTTAGAATAAAATGTATCAGTGTGACTTTATTTGTTTATCATTTACGTCTGATATTATTATCCATAAATAGTTTTCCGTAAAAAATCAAGAAAAATTTTCCAAAAAAATGAAATTATGTCAATAAAAGTGCTGTGTTTTATTGGTGTTTTATTTTTTAACGGGGCTGGACATTAGAGAAATAAAGGAATTTTGAAAACTAAGTAATATGGAAATAATATTTGTGCAGTTATTATAAAAGTAAAAAGCCCCCATAGATGTGAGGGCTTTTTTTGAAATAAAATTTCGTGCTTAAATTATGGAGCTGCTTTTCTAGCTTTAGAAACAGCCTTAACTTTTTTAGGTTTTGCAACCTTGGCATCTTCGATTTTGTATGAATCAAAGTGATCGACATCGACAACTTCACGAATCATCTGATCGACTTTTTCCATTTCTTTCTTTTCAGCCTTTGTAATGACACCAGCTTTGACGGCTTCATCTCTATCAAATGCAGAGATTGTGCCTTCTTTTCTGGCTTTCTTCATTTTCTTTTCTAACGGCTCTAAGATTTCAACGGTTGCAGTAAACGCTTTTTCAAGCTTGCCTGTCGCATCATCAGCTGAGCTAACAAAGATACCATCTGTTAAACGATCTCTGTCTGCACCTGGGTTAAGAATTGTCTTAATGACTTCTGTACCCATTTTGTCTGTTGGTTTCGAGCGACGAGGCATGCCGACAAATTTCATCAAACCACCAAGGAATTTATTTGGATAGTTATCAGCCATGTCGCCAAGGGCTTCTTCTGCATTACCGATTAAATGCTCCATAGACCATTTCAATAATGGTAGGTCTTCTTTTTTACGACCTTGAACTTCATACATTCTTAGAACGCATGATGCCATGTATAGGTTACTCATCACATCGCCAAGGCGTCTTGATGTATGACCGCGCTTTTTCAAATTACCAGCCAAATGCGCCAATGCGATATTTGATGATAAGTTAAATG
>PBIV01000014.1 GCA_002720935.1 Rickettsiales bacterium
CAGAGATTCCATACTCAATTGATATGGTTGCAAAGAAGATTAGAGAAGTAAAAGAGTCAGGGCGTAATTTCGCACTGGTTGTTGTCTCTGAGGCGGTTAAAACGATTGAAGGCTCAAATTTACAAGTTGAATTTGCGGATGGCCAAAAACGTTTTGGTGGTGTTGGTCAATATATTGGTCACATGATCCATGAAAAAACAGGGGCGGAGACGCGCGTTACTGTTCTTGGTCACGTTCAAAGAGGCGGGCAGCCAACACACCAAGACCGCATTATTGCCTCTGCCTTTGGGGTGCATGCGGTTGAACTAATCGAACAAGGCAAGTTTGGTCGTATGGTTGGTTGGTCAAAGCGTGGTGTGTCGATGTCCCTATTGAGCAGGCTATTGAAAGCTATAAGGCTGTTGATTTAAACGATCCATTGGTTAAAACAGCCAGGGCTCTTGGCATTTGTCTTGGTGATCAGATCGATTAGATTTAAGTGTAATTATTTTTCGAAAACAAAAGTGTATTCTTATTAAGGTGCTGAAAACAAATGATTTTCAATTTATTTTTACACACGCCTTAAGTGCATTATGTAAAATTTTATCTAGTTTTTAGCGAAAAATAGGAACTTTTTAAGGGCTCAAACGTTATAATATTTGAGTAACTAAAACTCATCTTAACCCTAACGAAAGGAGTTACCCCAATGACTCTCATAGATAGACTTCACCTCTTAGAAAATAGAAAAACTGCAATAGAAGAGGAATTAAGAGAAGAAGAGAAACACTGCTACCATGATGAGCTAGCAATCTCGCACTTAAAGAAAGAAAAATTATTTTTAAAAGATGAAATGGGTCGTATAAGAAATATGGCCTAATTTTAAATCTTAAGAGATGAACGAAAAAGCCCTCTTTGATAGAGGGCTTTTTTAATAGGGTTATGGTTTTAACTTATGGCCACGTAAGCCTAAGAAACCAGATGCTATTTTTTTAGCTTTTTTAGGATCTAATTCATGCATTTTCTTTAGAATAAGATTGCTGATTCCCTCTACATGCTGGCGATGTTTATAGTATCGCGACGTAAAATAGGGTCTTAGGGCTGTCTTATCATCCTGATAAAAGGGATCGAACTCTTCTAGCTGAATTAGTTTTTTGACAAGACTTGTCGCTTCCCTGTACTTAATACCGTATGAGATATAGTTAAAAATTTTTCCATCAAATCGATGAAGTTCTTTTAAATTTAGTAGGTCTTTATCCCAGTCTAGGGTTTGCAAAGTTTCAATCTCAACTTGATCAGCATTTAAATTATAAAGATCAATAGTTTCGGGGCTTATACTGAATCCTAATTCTTTTATTTGTTTAATTGTTTCGATGTCATTGTTATTAACAGCGTAGAATAAGGCGTTACTGTTGTTGTTATTTGAGTTTTTGTAATTAACTAGAGCTTCGATAGATTCTTTGGGTAATTTAAAAATATGATCGATAACATCACGAGCTTTATTTTTAATTGCCCAGATTAAAATATTATCACCATTGTCTATAGTGCGATATATATCTAGCTCAAAGTTATCTTGTTTAAAAACTTCTAGGGCAACGTCATTTTTACGTTGTCGAACAGCATCCCAAAATAAATCATTTTGAAAATTATTCTCCATAAACTCGGATATAGCAGAATTTGTCATGATACTTTTCTTTCTATTTTAAATTTTAGGTTTATGTCCACCAATCCCAAAGAAGCCAGATTTTAATTGTTTGGCTTTTTTAGGATCTATTTTTTCAATTTTTTTCAAAACGAGGTCTTGGATTTCTCTTGCCTCTGGATAGTGTTTGGCCATTTCTTTAGAGAACCTATAAGCACTAAAAGCTGCTTTTCGGTCATCTTTATTACTGCCCTTTGATAGTGGGTTGAAATTGTCTAGGTTGATTAAGGCTTTGGCGAGTTCCCATTTCTTTTCTCTAATGGCAGTACCAGCATAATTGCACATGCCATACCAGTCATCAATATGTGTATTTAGGGTGTTATCTTCCCACTGAAATAAGGGGATCAAATCAGGATTATTTTTAGATATGACTTCATTAGCCTCAAAAGAATAGCTGATTACTAAGTCACTTGGCTCGATGCAATTTTGTAATTTTTCAATCACGTCTTTTGGATTATCACTGTGACAAATATGTTTTCTTATAGAAGATTTCTTTAAGGCTTCTTTTAAGATTTCTTCGTTTTGTGTTTCTAAAAGCAAATCAACGATGTCATCAAGTTTTTTTTCAAAAAGGTGGCAGAATAATGATTGGCCACCAATTTTTCTATTCCAATCCAGTTGAAAGCCGTCTTTTTTTAAGATGCTTTTTGCAACATCATATTCTCTGAGTTCTAAAGCATTAAAGAATACGTCATTGTTATACCGACGTTCTTCAAATTCTAAGAGGCACTCTTGTTCATTAAACTGATCTTGGTTTGACATTGTTATAATTCCTTAAACTTATGGTTTTAATATTTTTTTATTTGTACGTTGATTTTTAAAGGCTTTTTTCTTTGTTTTTAACATTTCAAGAACGTTCGATGCATCATCATTTTTAGAGGCATATTTCTTAGCCAAGCCAATTGCTTTATTGATTGTTGCAAGGGATTGAGATTGATCAAAGGCTTCATGATTAATAAAGAATTTGGCGTTGTCCCATTTTTGGTGTTTGATGCTGTTTGTTAAAATATTTTGAGTTTCGCGGTGAATATAACCAAAATAAAAATGTAGGTCGCTAAAGACTGTTCTGCTCATAAAATCAGAATTCCAAGATGCTTCGCGTACAAGATCAATTGATGAGCGTGACAATTTTTCTAAATCATCAGTTGGTATTGTTGGCGTAATATCACTTTGTGAAATAAGGCGCATTGTCTCTACATCATTTTTATTGATCGTTGAAGTAAAGACACACTCTTCATGAATATTTTTAAAAGTTAGTAATCTCTTTAAAATGTTTTTTGGCTGTTGGAATATAAGCTCAATAACATCATGCATTTCCCAGTCAATTGCAGCCATAAGGATATTTTTATCACCAATCATAATATCGGGATCAAGTTGAAATCCTTCTTGTTTTAGTAAAACAATCGCAGGGGCTGATTGTTCTTGACGAATTGCAGTCGCAAGGCGCTCATTATCCCAAACATTTTGATCAAAGTTATTTAAAATGTCTTGATCAGATAAACCATTAAAATCGTTTCTTTGTGTCATGTAATCAATTCCTTTTTATAATTTATGTTTTCCTAAACCGAAGAACCCTTTTTTAAGTTTTTTTGCTTTCTTCGGATTCAATTCCTCAATACGTCTTAAAATGATATCTGAAATTTCTTTTGCTTCTGAGTGCTTATTTGAAAGCTGACGTGCAACTTTATAAGAACGATAGGCATATTTGCTATTTAAGTAAAAGGGGTTAAAGGCATCGTGGCGAACCAAAAAATTAGCATTATCCCAAAGCTGATTTTCTAAAAGATTTTCTATGAGAGAAACTGATTTATAGCTATCCATGCCAGCATAAACATCTTTTGTTGTGTAATTAACACTTTCTTCATCCCAAGGAAAAGCTTTGCACATTTCTAAAGAAATGCTTGCAGCTCTAACAATATCTGCGTCTTTTCTCGGGCAAGTGAAACCGCTTTCAACAATTCTTGTCAAAATGTCTGGCTTATTTTTACTAATCGCTAAAGTAAAAGAGTTGATAATAGCTTCATATCTATAATTTCTTGGTAATGTGTAAGTAATTAAATCTTTTAAAACACGGTCTGGCTGTTTGAATAGGGCGTCTGTCACATCATCTAAATCATGACGAATGGCATACATCAACAAATTATCCGTGCCGATGCGAATTGTTGCATCAAGCGCAAAATCATCTTTTCGTAAAATGGCCAAAACAACATCAGTATTTTTTTGTTCTAATGCCTTTTGTAAAAGATGATTGTTGTATTCATTTAATTCAAATTCAGCGATGACCTCATCGCCATTCTTTTCATTAAAATCAGGATTATTAGACATGATTTTCTCGCACAATAATTTACAAATATTTTCTTATTATGTATATTTTTATAAAGGGTAAAATCGTTATGTCAAGAAAAAAGCCCTAAAGAAAACTCTAGGGCTTTAATTTGAAATATTGTTTTAAAGATAATTATGCGCTTTGTGCTTCGGCCTCTGCTTCAGCTGCTGCATTATCTGTTGGAACTTCTTTTTTAGGGGCTTTCTTCGCCGCTGCTTTTTCAGCCTTTTCCAACGCTTTATTTAAGTCTTCAGATGTGCAAAGACCCAACTCAACAGGGTGCCTTGGCTTGATGTTAGAGATGTTATAGTGAGAACGATCTCTGATTTTCGAAATTGTGTTTTTCGTTGTACCAATTAATTTCACGATTTGTGAATCTGGTAAATCAGGGTGGTTTTTAACCAAGAATGCGATTGCATCTGGCTTATCGCCACGCTTTGAAATTGGTGTGTAACGAGGGCCAGAGCTTCTTTTCTTCGCCTTTGGAAGATTGTTTTTCTTCATAACCATGCGGTAAGAAGAGTCAGCTTGCGCCTTATCAATTTCTTCTTGAGTTAGCTCATCATTTAAAATTGGATCTTGTCCAACAATGTTCGCAGATACTTCGCCATCAGCCAAAGCTTGAACTTCCAATGGGTGTAATCCTGTGTAAGCACCGATTTGGTCAAATGTTAATGTTGTGTTTTCAAATAGCCATATAGCTGCTGCTTTCGGCATCAAAGGAAACTGTGCCATGTTTCACTCCTTAAAGTAATAAAATTTAGTGAAAATATTAAAGTAGTTCGGAGAATACATATTTTTTCCCCAGCTTGTCAAGATATTAGATAGTTTAAATCTAATCAGCGATCAAAATAACTTTTCCCATATGGTTCGATGATTTTAAAATCTCATGTGCTTTTTGGGCGTCTTTCATTGGAATAGTTTCAAAAATATGGGGGATTATTCTCTTATCATCGAGATATTTTGATAGATGTTTTAAAATTGAATCCCTTATAGTGCGTTTTTCTTGAATTGTCTTGGGTCTAAGCGTTGTGCCTTTGAGGGTTAGGTTTTTCTTTAACACAGCTCTTAAATCAAGCTTTGCATCTTTACCACCTAAGGTCGCAATTGTAATGTGGGTTCCGTATTTTTTTAATAAGCGCAGATGCTTTTCAACATAGTCGCCCCCTACCATATCTAAAACACAAGTTAGTGGTGCATCGCCCCAAGCTTTTGTAATCTTGTCTTCAAAATCCTCGGTTTTGTGATTGATGGTCAAATCAGCGCCGAGTTTTTTACAAAAATCGAGCTTTTCTTGAGACCCAGCTGTAACCGCAATTTTGACATTAAATGCCTTTGCCAATTGAATGGCGATATGTCCGATACCAGAGCTCCCTCCATGGACAAGCAGTGCTTTATCCTCTGCTTCATCTAAAAAGAAGCTTTCTAAATTTGCCCAAACGGTAAAAAGGGTTTCTGGGAGGCCAGCTGCTTGCTCGAAGCTCCAATCTTTTGGTTTTCCCAAAATTTGTTCATTAGGGCATATAACATATTGTGCATAGCCACCCCCTGCGATCAGGGCGCAAACCTCTTGGCCTTCTTGCCAAACGTCATTGCCTTTTTCAATGATGCCAGCGACTTCTAGACCTGGGATATCAGTAATTCCTTCGGGTGGTGGATAAAAGCCAGCCACTTGAAATAAATCAGGACGGTTAATACCAGCCGCCTTAACTTTGATTAAAACCTCGCCATCTCTAGGTTCTGGAATAGGGCGCGTGGTTAGACTTAACTTATTTTTTGATGGATCATCACTTTTTTTGATTTCGATTGCTTGCATGATGTTAATATTGTTCGTATTGTTTTTTTGACAAATTATTTTTTTTAAAATGAAGGATCATAATACTCCAATGTTTGAAGATGATATCCCCCAAAAGAAAAGCAAGAATTTGACATTAGATCAAGTTGATTTATCTACTATATCGGTTGATGAGTTAGAAGATTATATCAAAACACTCGAGTTTGAAATTCAGCGCGCTAAAACAGAAATTGAAAAAAAGAAGAGCCATGCTTCGGCAGCCTCTGCATTATTTAAATCATAACCCTCGCGAAAAAATATAAAAGGAAAAAGCCATGTCAGATAATTTTTTAAAAGGAAAAGTTGCCCTTGTTACTGGATCAACCAGCGGTATCGGTTTAGCAATCGCCAAAAGTTTGGCAAGCAAAGGAGCGTCAATCATGCTCAATGGTTTTGGCGATGCGGACGAAATTGAACAAATCAGAAACTCTATGGAAAAAGATTATGGCGTAAAAGCTTTTTATAATGACACTGATTTAAGTAAGCCAGAGGATATAGGCGGGCTAATTTCGGATGTTGTTGAAAAATTGGGCGCCCTTCATATTTTGGTCAATAATGCAGGTATTCAATATACAAATCTTATTGAAGACTTTGATCCTAAAATGTGGGATAAGATTATTGCGATTAATTTATCTTCTGTTTTTCACACAATGCATCACGCGATGCCAATTTTGAAAAACCAAGATTATGGGCGCATCATTAATATTGCTTCTGCGCATGGTTTGGTGGCCTCGGTTCATAAGGCTGGCTATATTGCCGCCAAGCATGGTGTTGTGGGCTTGACCAAAGTTGCAGCGCTTGAGACAGCGCAAACACATATCACGGCCAATACAATTTGCCCAGGCTGGGTCTTTACGCCATTGGTTGAAAAACAAGTTCAAAAAATTGCCGATGATGATGGCATTTCATTTGAAGAGGCAAAAATTAAGCTTCTATCAGAAAAACAACCCTCAAAAGAATTTGTAAAACCAGAAGAAATTGGTGCGTTAGCAGTCTTTCTTTGCCAAGAAGAAGCAAAACAAATCACAGGCTCGTCATATTCAATTGATGGTGGCTGGACAGCGAGATAGTTTTTTTAATATCTTGTAAATGACATTTTAAGGAAGCTATGCTACCTTAATAGATGCAAGTTTTTTTAATACTAAAATAAAGGGTTAAAATCGTGAGTGAAGCACAATCAGCAGATAATCAAAATGAAGATACAACAGAAGATCGCTTTACAACGACCTTTCAAAGCTGTTTTGAGGCTTACAATGCATGGGTTAAGGATCAACTTAGCAGCGAAAAAAGAGACACCTTAACTGAAGCCATGCATGATATTCGCCGTGTCATTGCCAGACTAGAGATTGAAATGGCAATGAGTGAATCTCAACAGCGTGCGAACAATCCTATTCCAATCCCTGTTCACAAAACTCAACAAGGTGGTGGCAAATCTTTGTCTGTACCAAAGGATTTTAAAGAAACTCGCCGTAAGAATTTAGAAGAAGCCGAAAAGCGCGAAGAAGAGCGCAAAGAGCGTAAGAAAAGCCAATCAAAACCACGCGGTGGTCGTAAATCAAATAAAGATGATAATGGCGGAGACGGGGAACAATTGCCTGGCTTCTTAACACAAGATAGCGATAACTCTGGCGATGATAATTCAAAGAAAAAGCCACGTCGATCTAGCGGGCCTCGTAAGCCGAGAGCCTCTAAGAAAAAAGATTCTGACGATTAATATAGTTTAAAAATTATCCTTTAATGATCGAAACTTGCCAAATTCATCGGCCGTATTGGCGAGCATGAATGGGTTTGTTTTTAGCTCTTCGGATAGGGTTGTTGGAACTGTTGGCTTGTTTTTCTCTCTGGTTTCTTTTTCTGTTTCCATTCTATCAATTAAATTTTGATTATCAGGAAATATTGAGAGCGCAAATTTTCCATTGGCTAATGTATATTCATGTGCGCAAAAGATTTTTGTGCTGTCTGGAAGCGCCTTAATTTTTTCAAAGCTTTTAAACATGTCTTGCGCACTGCCTTCAAATAAACGTCCACACCCCATAGCGAAAACAGTATCGCCACAAAATAAAAGAGGGGTGTTATAGGTTTGATTGTTTAGCTCAAATTTTGTTTGATCAGAAAAATAAACGATATGACCAGTTGTGTGCCCTTTGGTCTCACTGACTTTAAATGTTATATCGCCAAAAGTGACATTATCGTCTTCAATGAGTGCTGTATCAATCATCTTAATGCGATGTAGATCAGCCTTTGGGCCATAGACATGAGCGCTATAGGTTTTTTTTAGCTCATCAGCCCCACCAATATGATCATTATGGTGATGTGTGATTAAAATTATATCCAGTTTTTTATGATTATCTTCCAACCATTTTTTAACGGGTTCTGCATCGCCAGGATCAACCACAGCGACACGGTCATTATTTCTATCCTCAAGCATAAAGATATAATTATCATTAAAAGCGGGAAGAAGTGTAATTTTCAAATTTGGGTGTGTCATTTGTCTAACTCTATTTCAGTTGTTTTTAAGGCATCAGAAAGAGTGGCTTTGGCGCTACCTGGTTGTAATGGTTTTTGCTGGCTCTCATCAGGGCGCCAAGCGGTTAAGTAAATAATCTCAAAACTGGCTTTGATGCGTCCCTCATCATTGGAAAAATTATGGGCGTAATCGGTACAAACTTTTGGAAAGAAATCTTTAGGTGGTATTTTCTTATTCTGATTAAATAGTGGATTTGTTTCCCCCATACCTCTTAAATCGACAAGCAGTTGAAAGGTGTTTGCATAAGTGACGGTTAAGATTTCTTTGTCTGTAACAGGAAGATTAAACCCAGCCCTTTGTAACAATCCACCTGCATCACGAATATCAACCAATGGCGATAGGCGTGGTGAGATATTGCCAAATTCATTGGCGCTAATTTTTGTCAAAGAACTGCGCAACTCATTTAAAGTCTCAACCCCAAAAAGTGACATTAAAAGCAGCCCATCTTTTTTAAGCAGTCTTTTGGCTTGGATTAAAAAGCCTGGTAAATCATTGATGTGATGGGCGTGAAGATTGCTGATGACNAGATCAAAGCTNTNATCTTTATAAGGTAAAAACTCTGGATGATAGAGGCAATCCTTATNCTCATTGGCTTCGATAATGCTTGATCGGATATAGGTCTCNNATTTATTTTTTATTGTCTCNNAAAGACCATTATGGCGNTGACCTAATTCCAAAACGGTTTTAAANTCACGCTTAATATCNAGCAGTCGGTCACATAAATTATCGCCAGCCTCTTTTAAAAGGAAATCATATTTTCCTAAGTTTTTTTGGCATTTCTCCAATCTGGTTTTATAGAGATCAAGATCGAAAAGTCGATTGGGATCATTTTGTGATTTTTGTAATGTTGTAAAGTCCATCTCTTTTATATGGCCTGTTTTATCTAAAAAATCAATCTTTAGCATTTGATCTTCTTATATTCGTCACTATGATTAAACAAATCAGTTATTTAATTTTTTAACAGGAGGCTTTTATGTATATCCCAAAAACAGTTCTTATCACAGGTGCAACAGGTGGGTTTGGTGTTGAATTTGCAAAAGCCTTTGAAGGTGCTGGCACCTCAAAAATCTATCTTCACGGTCGTAATTTAGAAAAACTTCAGCTTTTGGCAAAAGAGTTAGCTTGTGATGTTGAGCTTATTCATTGTGACCTATTGGATGAGGATGCGATTGAAGATGCATTTTCGGATATTGAGGCTGTTGATCTATTAATCAATAATGCGGGCGGTGCAATAGGATTGGAAAAAGCAGATGATTCTGATTGGGATGATTGGACAAAAATGCTTCAGATCAATGTTGGCTCATTGATGCAAATTACAAATATCATGCTGCCTAAAATGGTTGAGGCAGGGCGTGGTCATATCATTAATATTGGTTCGGTTGCTGGTAATTGGCCTTACCCAGGGGGGCATATTTATTGCGCATCAAAGGCTTTTGTAAAGCAGTTCTCTTTAGCTATGCGCCCTGATTTATTGGGCAAAAATGTGCGTGTTACAAATATTGAGCCAGGGGCGGTGGAAACAGAATTTTCATTAAAACGTTTTAAAGGCGATAAAGAAAAGGCCGATCAGGTTTATAGAAATTGGCGTGCGCTTCAGGCAAAAGATATTGCCGATACGGTTCTATTTGTAGGGACTTTGCCAGAGCATGTCAATATTACATCGCTAGAAGTGATGTCAACAGACCAAGCCAATGGGCCGTTTATCTATCATAAAGAAGGCAATTCTTAAAAAACTATAGATTATTTCGGTTGCGGCGTTGAGCCAGAGCTATTGCTTGTTTGGCTAGAACGTTTCTTGGTTGAGCTTGGCTTAGCTAGATCACGCCCAGTCAGCTTTGGCTTATACTTAGCCCCTTTAATCACAACATCTCTTTGTGGTTTTACAGATAGGCTGTGTGAGGCGCCCATACCGTGGACAGCTTCGCAAACAAGCGACATGAAATTTTTCGGCTTACAATATTTAAAGGTAATTTTCGCAATTTGTTTAATCGGTGCGTAATACATATCTGTTCTGAATTTAAAGCCTTTATTCGGCGAGGCGACAACAAATGGATAAATTCTTTGTGGTGTCACACCTGTATCACAAAAATAACTAGAGCCCAGCATGCCAACACGGTCTGGCTTTACACCAAATTGTTTTGCGACATATTTTTTAGCATCAAAAATTGTTTTAACATCTCTTGGCAAAATAAATGATGGGGCGTCCATCTGTGCTGATGCCCCCTCAATTCTTGCTGGAACTGGATAATCAACCACTTGGAAGCCAGCCATAACTTCGCCAGTATGGTCATGGGTAAGCGGTAGAACAACTGCAATGTTGATTGTCTCATCTTCTGGAACGGCAAATTCCATTGATTTTGATTTCATGCCTGTGGTCTCGCCATCTTCAACACCTTCTTCGATGAATAAAGATCTGTGGACGCTTAAAGTACCGCCACTGCGCATGGTTTGTTTATAAGATTTTTTCGTTGCCTTTTTATCCTCGATTAAATCATCAACTTTGGCAACGCGCTTTCTGGTGGGGTCATGATCGCCAACTGGCATTGAGCCACCAGACCACGTCTCTGGCGTAATTCCGATTTTATTCATGAGGTAATACATTGCAATTTCAGATTTACCATCGGCAACAAGACCAACATGCGAGGCATGCAGAAGGTTTTGTGCATCAATTCCGCGAATAACATTTGTTTTCTCAAAGCCTTGCTCAAAGCTATCTAAAACAAATTGATTGGCGGTTGGTTTTTCAACCTCAACAAATACCGTTTCAACTTTTTCATCAATCATCAATGGGGCTTGATAATATTCTGGCCCTTCAAAGACATGACCATCTTTTTTCAAATCTAAGCCGCTTACATCTTTTACCAGCTTGGCAAATGATTTTGACTTGCTATCAATTTCCTCATCAAGCGCCATTTCATAGGTAATCGGCTCAATCAAATGCCCAGACCAGAATTTACCATCTAGACCTAAACCTTTTCTTGGAACAGTATTCACGATAGGGCGGGCAAAATTATCACGCATATAAACGGTTAAACGTCCATCCGCATCATAAAAATAAGGAATAATATCAACGATTTTATTCGGGCGAGAAACAAGGTCATAAATACGACCACTTGTTTCATCTTTAACATGATCGATTTTTAAATAATTTGGTTTTTCGGAAGCAAGGCGGCGCTCACGCACGAAGATAGAACCAGGATGGTCAATTTTTTGAACCACAGCGATATAACTTGTCGCTGGATAATCCATGATCGTGCCATCTTCGTTGAACATGCGGCATCTTGGCTCATAGTTGTTTTCAACTGTTTTCTTATCCCAATAAGGAGAGAAGAAGGCCAAGCGGGCGCCTAGTTTTGAGACTTCTCTTTGTAACTCATGGAATGTAAACGGTGTATATTCCATTGAGATTTCTTGATCCCAATCTTTTCGTCTATCTTTGCGAAGTAGAAATTCTTGCGCCCATTTCAACGGCAGGCGGAATAATCTGGTGTGATCTACGCGCGGTTTAATCTCTTCAAGGAAGAACCCTTTACAACCGCTTCGATCCAGAGGGCGTGCAGTTCTTGAAAAACGAATTAGAAGTTCTGCTTCAGAGAGCTTTTTAATATCGCTCATATTGCTTCTATAATCTGAGAGCTCTAGTAAAACATGATTATTCTCATCATTATCAGGGCTTAAATAACCTTGTATTACCAGCGATCCACCAACTTTTAAAAGATCAAGCTGTTCATTTAGAAATTTTGTAATTCTTTGAACGCTGTAGCCTGAGATCGAGTATAGATAATGCAAATTAAAGCTGTTAAGCATGCCATCAAAAATTGCACCATCTGGATTGTTGTAAGCATCGGAATAAGAAAGGAAGTTTAGCCCATTGCGCCCAAACTTAGAATTGGCCTGCTTGGCTCTTGTCTCATCACGCGTTAACCCAGTAATGTTAAATGCAGGGAAAGCATTCCCGAAACGAGCGGCATCGGCCCCCGTGATCGAATCAGCAATAGCAATATTTGACCCTTTAGAGCAAAGGAAGTGATAACCAGCCCAAGCGATTGATTGCTGTGAGATCCCATATTTAGACATTGGCTTATCATTATTAGGATTGTAATGATCCATATCAGCTTTGTTTAAGCCGTAATCATTCTCAGTATTTGGGTCTTGATTTTGAAAGTCTAAATTTTTCGAAGCGGGTGGCTTACCAAGCATCTTTTTTGCGCGACCGTGCTTTTTAGGAGGCGACTTAATGGGTTGCCTTTCGGAATTGGTAGCTTGTGCCACGTCAGAGTTTTTTAAACCGCTTTCTCTCATATAACCTCATATGATGAAAATTTATTTTGGGTATAAAAAAAATAAGGGTAACCCTTAAATCTTTTTATTAATACCAGTGTTGCGCTAAGTCGTTTCTCGCAAACCAAAATAAACTGTCTTTATTATTTTTTTTGGTTATCTTATCATCATAACAAAAAATGGTATGACTATTCAATATACAGTTTTTAGTATCGTATAATTATCGTCAAGATTATGTAATATGTTTGGCAAAATAGCAAGTTAAATTACATAAAAAACAGGAATAAAATGCCAATTGCTTTAAAAAAACATCTTTATTCTGCTTATTCGCGTGTCGTTGATATTTTATTGCCAGCGACATGTCCAATTAGTGGCGAAATTATCGATCATCATCATACTGTTTCAAATCAAGTATGGAACAACTTATTTTTCATTGATGAGCCATCTTGTGATTTTTGTTCAAAACCCTTTGATTATGAGATTGAAGGACGTGAGATTTGTCTTGATTGTGATGCTATGAAACCAATCTATGACAAGGCATTATGTGTGTTGCGCTATGATGAAGTTAGCCGTTCGCTGATTTTAAAGTTCAAGCATGCCGATCATACTGAATTAGCACCGATGTTCGGGCGCTGGCTGGCAACCAGAGGTAAAGATTTTATTGAAAAAGCGGACTATATTTTCCCCATTCCGCTACATTCAAGACGATTATTCTCAAGACGTTATAACCAAGCAGGGCTGATCGCCAAAGAAATGGTAAAAGCCCATAATTTGCGAAATGAATCGATAAAAAAGCGCATTGATTTTACGGGCCTTAAAAGGGTTCGAAATACTTTGCCACAAGGCACAAACAAAGCAGGTGCACGAAAAATCAATGTTAAAGATGCCTTTTGTGTTTCTGATGATTTGGAATTGAAGGGCAAAACAATTTTGCTGATTGATGATGTTTTAACCTCAGGGGCAACGGTCAATGAATGCGCCAAACTTTTAAAAGAAAAGGGCGCTGGAAAAGTTTTTGTTTTAGCGGTTGCAAAAGCATAAGAAAATTTGTTATAGCTTGCCCGCTTGATATTAATAAAAACTGATTTAATTCATTGATTGAAAAAGAATTTTTAAAAAAGGAAAACATAATGGCTAAAATCGAAGTTTATACAAAAGACTATTGTCCTTATTGCACAAGAGCAAAGCAATTGCTTGATGCGAAGGGTGCTTCTTATACTGAATTTGATGTAACAAATGACATGGATAAATTTGAAGAAATGAAACAGAAAGCTGATGGCCGCAAAACTGTACCGCAAGTTTTTGTTGATGGCGTTGGTCTTGGTGGCTTTGACGATATCAATCGTTTGGACCAAGAAGGTAAGCTTGACAGTATTATTAACGCTTAAGCTTTAATTTATCATCTATTTAAAAGAGCCCCAATTCGGGGCTTTTTTTATTTTGCTGACTTGACTCTGTTTTGAAAACTATGTAAATAAGATATCCAAGTAATCTAAAAATATAAGGATATACAAACATGAATATAAGCGAATTATCTCATGAAATCTCAAATCAAACCGATCTAGAAAGAATTAGAATTCTTCTTTATTTAGAGATGATGAAAAAAGTTTCTGGCTGCGAATTTATCCAAATTGGTGAATGCCCAGAAGAGTTAGAAGATTATAAATTTGCTGATTATGGGACAACAGACGCTCAAGAAATTAAATCAGAATTATCAAATGCTTGGCACAAGTCAATGTTTGACTATTTCCTAATCGATAATGATAGCCAATTTTCAAATGACTTTAAAAACGAGATGGAATATTTGGCAAAACAGTTTTGTGGTTTTGATCTGGTCGCAGAACAAAAAATCAAAGATGCCTTAAAGGATTTAAATGTAGTTGTGGATTTCCCTGAAGCCTCAAAAGATGAAGATGTAGCGATCACAAGCTTTGTTTTAGCATTCCATGAAAAACATGATTTTGTTTCAAATCGTTTTGCAAGAGAAGCCATTCAGGATGTTGAGCCTCGAATTAAAAAAGCGATTTCAAAATTACAAAAAGTTACGATTTAATTTGATAAAAGAAAAAGCCCGTTTTAAGCGGGCTTTTTTTTAAACTGTTGCAGTAACAAAATAATTTACCGATAAATCATCATCTGATAAGCGATATTCTTTTGAAATCGGATGGTACGGCATGCCTGTTACATCTGTGATTAAGGCTTTTTCCATTTCAATCATACTAACCAACTCTGATGGCTTAACAAACTTTTTCCATTCATGGGTGCCAACAGGTAAAATCCGCAGTAAATATTCAGCTCCAACAATTGCAAAAAGGTAAGACTTTGCCGTACGGTTGACCGTTGAAAAAATCACGAGCCCGTCTTTTTTCACACATGATAAAACGGATTTAATGAAGAATTCTGGATTGGCAACATGTTCGACAATTTCTAATGCCAGCACAACGTCATATTTTTTCTTTGATGTAGAGAGGTCTTCGGCCGTTTTATTTTTATAATCAATTTTCAAATCCATGTCTTTTGCATGTAACCTTGCAACTTGGACATTCTTTGCAGCAGCATCAATACCCGTTACATTTGCCCCAAGGCGTGTTAAAGGCTCACACACCAAACCAGCACCACAGCCAATATCCAAAATATCTAAACCTTTTAAGGCTTTTGGGTCTGCAATATCCCGATCAAAATGATGGCAAATTTGTTCTTTGAAATGAAGCAGGCGTGTTGGGTTTAAGTCATGTAGAGGCTTCATCGGGCCATTTTCATCCCACCACTCATCGGCAAGGGCATTAAAATTTTCTACTTCTTGTTCATCAATCGACGTGTTTGTTTTGGCTGACATCTAAAATCTTCTTTTAAATAATATTTATTCTTCTCTAAAAGAGTTAAGAGATTAGAGGAAGAAAAACAAGCTTTCTTTTATAAGTTTTAATAACTAAATACCTTGTTTAAAGCTTAGCTTTTTGGTAAAAAAGGGCATGCAAAATCAGTCAAGCCAAAGCCCTAAAAGAATGCAAAAAAGAGCTATTCATGAGAAGAGCCCAGGGCAGATTTTGCGCGAGACAAGACAATCCCACGACCTTACTTTAGAAAATGTTTCCCAAGTTTTAAATATCCGAAAAGGACTTTTAAATGCTATTGAAGAGGGGAATTATGAAGAGCTTCCTGCGAGCGTTTACACAATCGGCTTTATCAAAAGCTATGCTGATTTCTTAAGGCTTGATGGCGAGCATCTTGTGATGCTTTTTAAACGCCAGACTGGCGCTGTTCCAAAAGAAATCGTGATGGATATGCCTGAAAGCGTATCCATGACAAACCTGCCGACAAAAGGCATTATTTTAGGCGCATTGGGCATTTTATTTTTATTGATTATGATTGTTGTTCTTTGGTCATCATTTGATGAAGAAACAAAAGTTCAAGCCCAAGATACCATGCCCTTAGAACAAGCCTTTACACCAGAAGAGATTGAGGCTGCGAGACAAAAAAATCCAGAGATTTTCAAAGACGAAATTGTTGAATTTGATGTCTCGGAAGTACAAAGACAAGTCACAAAACTACCCGCTTCAAAGCCAGAAACACAACCTCTTAAACCAAACTCTCTTATTGCGACACAAGAGATGGCGACGACCTATGGCGTGGATGATAACACCCGAATTGTACTAAAAGCACAAAGCAATAGCTGGTTAGAGATTAAAGATGCATCGGGTAAAATTTTACTCTCAAGGGTTTTAAAAGAAGGCGATAGTTATAATGTCCCCGATGAGGGGAAATCATATTTAACCACAGGAAATGCGGGTGGCCTTGGGATATATGTTGATGGCGACTATAAAGGAATATTGGGGCAAAAAGGCGAAGTTTTAAAAGGTTATAGAATTACAACTGAAGGCCTTATTAAAGATTAAAAACTAAAGCTAGTTTTGCTTGATTGAACGCATAAAAAGCGTATGTTTTATTAATACAAATTTATTAGATATTAGAAGGTTCTCATGAGCTCATCAAAAGATTTACATGCTATCAGACCATGGCGCCATATTGAACGCAGAAAATCACGCCAAATCTTTGTTGGCGATGTACCCGTTGGCGGCGATGCACCAATCACAGTACAAAGTATGACCAACACCCTTACCACAGATGTGAAGGCAACAATTGAGCAAGTCTTGGCGATGGAAGAGGCGGGCGCTGATATTGTTCGTATTTCTTGTCCCGATCAAGAGTCCAGCTATGCGCTAAAAGAGATTATCAAGGAAGTGAATGTTCCGATTGTTGCGGATATTCATTTTCATTATAAACGTGGCATTGAGGCAGCTGAAAGCGGGGCTGCGTGTTTGCGCATAAATCCTGGTAATATTGGTTCTAGTGATCGTGTCGCAGAAGTCGTAAAAGCTGCCAAAGATCATAATTGTTCAATTCGTATTGGTGTTAATGCTGGCTCGCTGGAGCGTGATTTATTGGAAAAATACGGCGAGCCTTGCCCCGATGCGATGATCGAGAGTGCGCTTAATCATGCCCGTATTTTAGAAGATCATGATTTCACAAACTTTAAAATTTCATGTAAGGCGTCAGATGTCTTTATGGCGACGGCTGCTTATATGGGGCTGGCTGATGCGTGTGATTATCCGCTTCATGTTGGAATTACCGAGGCTGGCGGTTTGATGACAGGAACAGTTAAGTCGGCCATTGGTATGGGCAATCTTTTATGGGCGGGGATCGGCGATACGATCCGTGTATCACTTTCAACCGATCCGGTTGAAGAGGTGCGCGTTGGTTATGAAATTTTAAAAGCGCTTAACCTTCGTCACAGAGGCGTTAATGTGATTTCTTGCCCATCTTGTGCGAGACAACAATTTGATGTAATTAATACGGTTGAGACCTTGGAAAAAAGGCTTGCTCATATTACAACACCGATGACGGTTTCTGTGATTGGCTGTGTTGTGAATGGCCCTGGCGAAGCGCTAATGACAGATGTTGGTTTTACTGGTGGTGGTAAAGGGACACATCAAGTATATGTTTCTGGCATGCCATCACATCGTTTGGAAAATGAAGATATTGTTGATCATTTGGTTAAACAAATTGAGGCCAAAGCAGCAGAGATCGAAAAACAAACTTCGGAAGACGCAAAGCAAGTCGCTTAACAAACAAATAACTTTTATCACTTTTAAAATTAATTAGGCGGATTGACTAATAATATTAGTCTTTCATGGTGTGTTTTTGCTGCTTTATAACAAAAAGTACCCATTTTTTAGCATAATTGATGATTTTTGTAAAAACCATTAATATCTCATTAACTATTTTGTTTCACTATAAAACTATGAGTTATGTTTATTTTATAGACAAGAGAGAGAAGCATGAAAAATCCCCAACATTTAGCCTTGTTGCATGCCAACAATTCCATCACAACCAGTCAGGATGGTTCTGAATATACCATTAGTTCGGCATATAATAAATCCATGCCAGACACAATGATGGCTGCGATTATAACGAGTAATTTTGAAGTCTTAACAGATGAAGATGTGACATTAGGTTGCGAGCTTATTAAGACCAAGCAAGTTTTCAAAAAATCATTACAAAATGAGTTTGATAGATTGCGCGATCAAAATCAGCGCAAAGGATTTAACCTTTATAGTTTTTGTGGAATTATTTGGGTTGGTTTAGAAGAAAAGGCGCGCCGTGATGTCCAAGCCGAAATTGATGTTGATTTTCATTGGAAATCGGGGGCTCATAAACAAGCCTTCAAACAAGCGTTTTTAGAGCGTAAAGATAATTTCCTTGAGAGTTTTATTTTTAATCCAGAAGGTCAATTTGGCGACGAAATCGCACGTATCTTTGATGATATTGATTGCAAACTTGGTCAAGATGCTCTTTTAGAAATACAATTTAATGATCGACGACGATTTTTAAAACATTGCCAACTCTAATTCTTATCGTTTAAAGATCAATCTTAATTGACTTGGATACCCATTACACCTTATAAAATAAAGCAATAATTTGTTTTATAAGGATATATAAGAACCATGGCATCACGCTTTGAACAAAAATTAGAAGCCGTATTATCACGTCACGAAGAAATCGCCAACCTTATGTCGAGCGGTTTAGATGATAGTAATAAAATCCAAGAACTTTCTATTGAATATTCTGAATTGGGTCCCATTGTGGATGCGATTAAGGAATTTAAGAATGCAAAAGAAGAATTAGAGGGGTTAGAAGAAATTCTAAATGATCCAGAATCTGATTCCGAAATGAAGGCGATGGCTGAAGATGAGCAATACGCCCTAAAAGATAAACTCCCTAAATTAGAAAAAGATATTCAATTTGCCCTTATTCCAAAAGATAAAGCCGATACGAAAAACGCGATTTTAGAAATCCGTGCTGGTACAGGGGGCGATGAAGCAGCGCTCTTTGCCGAAGATTTATTCCGTATGTATCAAGGCTATGCCTCACAAAAAGGTTGGAAAATTGAGATCATGGAGATTTCTGAAACCGATATCGGTGGGTATAAGGCTGTTATTGCTTCTGTTTCTGGGCAAAATGTGTTTGAGCGTTTAAAGTTTGAATCAGGCGTGCACCGTGTACAGCGTGTGCCAAAAACAGAAACTCAAGGCCGCGTGCACACCTCTGCTGCAACAGTTGCGGTTTTACCCGAGGCTGAAGATGTCGATGTAAAAATCGAAGATAAAGATATCCGTATTGATGTGTTCAGAGCCTCTGGCCCAGGTGGTCAGTCGGTTAACACGACTGATAGTGCGGTGCGTATTACGCATATTCCAACAGGTATTGTTGTCTCTCAACAAGATGAGAAATCCCAACATAAGAATAAGGCAAAAGCCCTTCGCATTTTAAAATCCCGCATTTTTGAAGCAGAGCGCCAAAAAATCATGGATGAGCGCTCGGCAAATCGTAAAAGCCAAGTCGGTAGCGGGGATAGATCAGAGCGTATTCGCACTTATAACTTCCCACAAGGGCGTGTATCAGATCATAGAATTAACCTAACGCTTTATACCCTTGACCGTGTTATTACTGGCGAGGTTTTGGATGATGTTATTGATCCATTATTGGCCGAAGATCGCGCAGAGAAATTAGCGGAAATGACGTGGTAAGATTTTTAAATCATGGTCGTTAATGTTAATGCAATCCCCAAAACACTTCGTGAGTATTTAAATCGAGGTGTCTCCCTTTTAAAACAAGCCGATATCGAAAGTTACGCGCTGGATGCCCGTGTTTTGCTTCGTCATTCTTATGGTTTGACCGAAGAAGAGCTGGTTATGCAGATGAATGACCCCGTTGATGATAAGGGGTATTTTGATCTTATTTTAAGGCGTTCCCAAAAAGAGCCCGTTGCTAAAATCATTGGTTTTAAAGAGTTCTACGGCCTTGATTTTATTACAACAAAAGACACACTTGACCCAAGACCCGATAGTGAGGTGTTAATCGATGCAGTCTTAAAATCAGTCTCAAATAAAGATGAGGATTTAAAGATTTTAGATTTAGGAACAGGCACAGGATGCCTTGTTATAACGCTTTTAACGAAGTTAAAAAATGCGAGTGCTGTTGGGGTTGATCTATCCAATGAGGCTTATGAGATTGCTTGTAAAAACGCGAGTAAGCACGATGTCAAAGATCGCTTAAAGCTTGTTAAGGGCGATTTTTCTAGTGCTTTAGAGCTTGACCAAGATGGGTTTGACATCATTATTTCTAACCCTCCATATATTGCGGTCAATGATGACCAAGTTAATGAGGATGCAAAAAACTTTGATCCGGAAATGGCATTGTATGCAGGAGAGGATGGATTGGACGCTTATCGACAATTAGCACCGATCATAAAACAATGTCTCAATAAAAAAGGAAAATTCTTTTTAGAAATTGGAACAGGCCAAGAAATCCCAATTGGCGAGATATTTAAACAAGAAAACCTTGGTATTTCAAAATCTTACCGTGATATTCAAGGGATCATTCGCTGTCTTTCTAACGCTTAAGCCATTTGATAAGTGTTGCTTTTTTGACTCACTGTTTTGTTTTTTTGAAAAAAGCAGTTGTCGCGATTCAACGGGTATGAGTAAACTCTATATATGCATAGTGATGATTTGATTCGTTTCGTGATTCCAATAGCTTAGTAAATTTCGTAAGCATTCGGTGCGGGTGGGGGATTCAAGGATTCAAATGTTGATCTAGCCAATCAATATATGCGCTTTAAAATAAAAAATATAACTTAGCCAATTGAAGAGAGTAAGAGGAATCAAGAATGACGAAGAGTAGTTCAAACTCAAAAAGACGTTCACGCAACAGAGGTGGTCGCAATAACCGTTCACACACATTTGACAGCAATGGACCTGAAGTTCGTATCCGCGGAACTGCCAAACAGGTTTATGAGAAATATTTGAATTTAGCAAAAGATGCACAAGGCACAGACGATTTAATCATGGCTGAAAACTACTTTCAGCATGCTGAGCATTATTTAAGAATTATGAATGAATATAATGCAGAACAAGAATATAGAGACAAGCAAGCGATCTCTAGAAACCGTCGTTCTTTATCTGAAAACAGTGATGATATTGTTGATAATGATTCAATCGGCAATGTTATTGGTGATGGTAAAGGATCGTCAGAAACAATGGCATCTGCATAAAAATAACAAAACTCATTCTTGAATTAAGCCCGCTTTTGAAGCGGGTTTTTTCTTACCATCAAATAAATTTTGAATAAAATTTTTGATAAAGCTATTGGAAAATTAAATTTAAAAATTATATAATATATATGTGGCGCCTAAATATTGGGTCACAAATTTAAGATAAATTAAAATTGCCGAATGCGGGATTTTATTTATAGTTTTAAACTAGAAGAGAAAGGAGTGCCTAATAATGGACTTCCAAAAAATGACAGAGCGCGTGCGTAGCTTTGTTCAAAACGCACAAACACTTGCGGTTCGACGCAATAATCAACAAGTACTTCCAGAACATTTATTAAAAGTCATGTTTGACGATGAGGATGGCTTAACCAGAAAGCTAATCCGAAATGCTGGTGCCAGCCCTGAATTGGCTGAACAAGCAATTGATCGATCTTTGGCAAAGGTGCCGGAGGTTAAGGGATCTGGTGCATCACAACTCTATATGGATACAAAGATTGCGAAAATCTTTGATGATGCGATGAGCTTGGCTGAGAAATCGGGCGATAAATTTTTAACAGCTGAACGACTTCTTCAAGGGATTGCGATGTCGAGCCATAATGAGGCTTTGGACGCGCTGAAAGAGGCTGGTCTTGATCCTAAGAAATTAAATGAGGTCATTAATAAAATGCGTGGTGGGCGCACTGCGGATAGTGCAACGGCCGAAGACCGTTATGAGGCGTTATCAAAATATGCCCGTGATTTAACCGAAGTTGCAAGAAAAGGAAAGCTTGACCCTGTTATTGGGCGTGATGAAGAAATCCGTCGCACTATTCAGGTTCTATCCCGCCGTACAAAGAATAACCCTGTTTTAATCGGGGAGCCAGGTGTTGGTAAAACCGCTATTGCAGAAGGCTTGGCGTTAAGAATTATCAAAGGCGATGTCCCTGAAAGCTTAAAAGATAAAAAGCTTATGGCGCTTGATTTAGGGGCGCTGGTTGCAGGTGCAAAATTCCGCGGCGAATTTGAAGAGCGCTTAAAGGCCGTTTTAGACGAAATTAAACAAGCCGCTGGCGAGATTATTGTCTTTTTAGATGAGCTTCACACGCTTGTCGGTGCGGGTAAAACCGATGGCGCAATGGATGCGTCAAACATGTTAAAGCCAGCCTTAGCACGGGGCGAGCTTCATATGGTTGGTGCAACCACGTTGAATGAATATCGCAAATATATTGAAAAAGATGCAGCGCTAGCGCGTCGTTTCCAACCTGTATTTGTCTCAGAACCAACGGTTGAGGATACAATTTCAATCCTTCGTGGGTTGAAAGAAAAATATGAATTGCATCACGGTGTACGCATTACGGACAGTGCAATTGTCGCAGCCGCTACAATGTCGGATCGCTATATTACCGATCGTTTCTTACCAGATAAGGCAATCGATTTGGTTGATGAAGCGGCCTCAAGGTTGCGTATGGTTGCCGATAGTAAACCAGAAAAACTAGACGAGCTTGATCGCCGTATCATTCAACTTAAAATTGAGCGTGAAGCCTTAAATAAGGAAAAAGACAAGGGCAGCAAAGAGCGCTTGGAAAAGCTAAAAGAAGAACTTGAAACCTTAGAAAAAGAATCGGCTGATCTAACCTCACAATGGTTGGCTGAAAAAGAAAAGATGCAATCGGTGCAAAAGCTAACCGAAAGTTTGGATCAAGCACGCATTGAGTTAGAAAAAGTTGAACGTGAAGGTAACTGGACCAGAGCAGGGGAGATTAAATATAGTTTAATCCCTGAGCTTGAAGAAAAACTTGCCAAGGCTGATGACGTGAGAGCCGAAAACCTTATTAAAGAAGAAGTTAAGGATCAAGATATCGCAAGCATCGTTAGTAAATGGACAGGAATCCCTGTTGAAAAGATGCTTGAAGGCGAGCGTGAAAAGCTAACCAAGATGGAAGAAACCTTAACAATGCGTGTGGTTGGTCAAGACCCTGCGGTTAAGGCGGTTGCCAATGCAGTTCGTAGATCACGTGCTGGGTTACAAGATCCAAGACGCCCAATTGGTTCATTCTTATTCTTAGGCCCAACTGGTGTTGGTAAAACCGAACTAACAAAGGCCTTAGCAGAGTTTTTATTTGATGATGATTCCGCGATGGTTCGCATTGATATGTCAGAATATATGGAGAAACATTCTGTTGCCCGCCTTATCGGTGCCCCTCCAGGCTATGTTGGCTATGATGAAGGTGGTGCTTTAACCGAAGCGGTTCGAAGGCGCCCTTACCAAGTTGTCTTGTTTGATGAAATTGAAAAAGCCCATTCAGATGTGTTCAATGTTCTCTTGCAAGTTCTTGATGATGGTCGTTTAACAGATGGCCAAGGGCGCACAGTTGATTTCTCAAATACTGTTATTATCATGACGTCTAACCTTGGGGCTGATGCGCTTGTGGCGCAAGAAGATGGCGCTGATGTTGAAGAGGTTAGAGACCAAGTTATGAGCCATGTTCGCGCAGCCTTTAGACCTGAGTTTTTAAACCGTTTGGATGAAATTCTACTGTTCCGTCGTTTGGGTAGAGAACAAATGAGCGGTATTGTTCGCATTCAACTTGGGCATTTAAAGTCATTGTTAAATGCACGCAATATCACAATGGAGCTTACTGAAGATGCAATCGAATGGCTTGCTGATAAGGGCTATGACCCTGCTTATGGGGCTAGACCATTAAAGCGTGTGATTCAAAATGATCTACAAAATAAATTAGCAGAGAAAATTTTAAACGGCGATATCATTGATGGCGATCATGTTAAAATTGATGCTAATGACCTTCACTTGGATATTAAAGTTGTGTCTTCAGCGTCTAAAAAAGACAAGAAAAATGATGCAGCATAAATAAGGTTTAAAACCCCAAAAAGAAAGCCCCGCTTAATTTTAAGTGGGGCTTTTTTCTTATGGTTTAGCAAAACAAATCTATGGTTTGTTCGCATATCTTTTCTTTAAATAATGAAGTACAGTTCTAAGCCCTCTATCAGCGCCGCCTCTTGGCTCGCCAGCTTTTGAGCTGTTATTGCTTGCATAAGTATCAATATGCACAAATTTCTTTGGATCAGAAACAAACTCACGAAGGAAACACCCTGCTTGAATTGCGCCAGCTCTCGCCCCTGCATTTGAGTTTACAAGATCCGCTACATCAGAGCTACGCATTGCGTTTGCAATTGTCTCATCATAGCGAGTGTGCTGCATTTTATCTCCAGTGATATCAAAACCAATATCTTCTAACTCACGCCCTAATTCAGTATCAGCTGCAAATAAAGCCGATGTGCCATAGCCGTAAGCTGCTATTGCCGCACCCGTTAATGTTGCATAATTAATGATTAAATCAGGATTGTCTTCACTAGCTAAAGCAAGCGCATCGGCTAAGATCAAACGACCTTCGGCATCTGTGTTTGTAACCTCAACAGATTTTCCTTTTCTTGTATGAATAACGTCACTTGGGCGCATTGCTTCTGGGCCAATACCATTTTCAGCAGATGGAATAATCACTCTTAAGCGAACAGGCATATCCATGCCCATAACAATACGAGCAAGCCCAAGTGCATGCGCAGCGCCACCCATATCGCCCTTCATGTCTTTCATGCTTGCGCCTTTAAGGTTCAGGCCACCTGTATCAAATGTGACACCTTTACCAACAAGGGTAATTTTTGGTAAGTCTTCATTGTCCCAATCGCCCCATTTGAAGTCGATAACCGCAGGCTGGTTCTCGCTTGATTTGCCAACCGCATAAACAGCGGGGAAGTCTTTTTCAAAATCTTGTCCAATTGTAATTCCTTTGAGTTCTTGATTATCTAACTTATCTCCGCGTTTGCTCTTGAAGTATGTATTAATTGATCTGGCGTTAAACTCTTTAGCTAAACTTTCCCCAACACCAATTAAAGATTCTGGTGTTATGTGTTCAGCAGGCGTGTTAATCAAATCACGAATTAAGGCAATAGCTTCAACGGTAGAAATAATCTCTTTTGTCTCTTTTTTCAATGATGAAGGGATAAGGATTTTTGGCCCTTTAGGCTTCAAAGATGATTTTTTGGCAATGGAATTCATATTTTTTTTGATTGGATGCTTTGAAAAACTATCTTGATAGCGATGATTAGCAAGACCATAGCCGATCAAAAGGTTTTTAACCTCATCATTGCTAAAGCCAGCTTCTGTGTGGTTATGCGTTTTACCCTTGGTTGCACTATAAAATGCAGGATTTAAAAGGGCTTTTTCATCAAGGTTTGTTGCGCTCGTTAGAAAAGCTAAATCATATAATTTTGGCTCATCAGGAACGATTGCAACAATAACACCACCCCAACCTGAATTATAATCAGGGGTAATAATGCTACCCGCTTTATAATCTTGGGTTTTGGATAGAAAAATATTTTCTTTTTTTGCAAACTCTTCTAAGTGTGACTCTTTTAAGATCAGAACATCAGTTGAGTTGGTTGACATTACAGGGCCTTGAACAAATGTATCTAAAACAGCGCTTTTGGGCTTCGTCATACGAATAACCTCCATATTATTATTAATTTAAACTATGGAAGATATCCTAAGGTCTTATTTTCAATAATCAAGAAATTATTTTATTTAACTCTACGAACCGCTGTGACGGGAAGATTTACGTTTTTCACAAACTCTTTTAAATTATCAATTGAGACACACATAGCGGTTGCATTGGCGTGAATCATATCTTGGTCATTAACCATCATGCCTACATGTCCTTTAAAATAAATTATATCGTCTTTTTGAAACTCAATTTTTGTAAGATCAACGGGGGCGTTGTCCGTGACTAATGTGCCAAGCTCTAACACTTGTTCTCTTGCATCTCTTCGAGCTTTGATGCCGGCTGTCTTTAAACATAGCTGGACAAGGGCTGAGCAATCAATACCAGACATTGATCTGCCACCATATAGATAGGGTACATTTAAAAAGCGTTTTGCTGTTTCAATAAAATCCGTTACAGGCTCATCAATCGGGGTTAGATTTTTTAAATAAACCCAGCCCAAATCTTGTGCGTAGCCAAACCCATTTTCTTGTCTATCGGTTAAGGTAATCTCAACGGCAAAGGGCAAGTAGCTTAGTGGCTTTGTTTTGACATCAGGCTCGTGATGAATAAATGTTTTAATCGCATTTGTAAAATGAGTTGGCTTTGCTCTTTCTTCTAATGAGATACTTGATGCTTTGATAAACCCCTCATAACCGTCATAAAAGTTTTTAACCTTAACAAATCCATCATCATCAATCTCTGATAAGATCTCAACGCTTTCCCCGTATAAAAGTTGGGTTGCAAGCGGTTGATCTTCGTCATGCATATTGACGAGAGCATCACAAATCCATCCCTTAGTGCCGATTGAAAATTGCATTATTTTTAAGCCTGCTTTTTATAAGTGTCTTCTAAGTAACTGAAAATAGCGCGGATTGATTGTGCTTCTCCGCCTTTTGGCTGTCCAGCCCTGCCATTTGGCGTCCAAGCATAGCAATCAACATGTGTCCAGCGCACGCTTTCCTCAACAAAATTTTGTAAGAAGAGGGCAGCTGTAATTGATCCCCCGAATGAGTTTGGAGAAGCGTTTACAAGATCAGCAATATCACTCTTCATATAATCATTATACGCATCCCATAATGGCATATTCCAAACTGGGTCTTGAACTTCTTGACCTTTTGTAACCAGATCATGGGCTAGCAGATCATCATTTGAATAAATTGGCGGTAAATCAGGCCCCAATGCAACACGCGCAGCCCCCGTCAAGGTTGCAAAATCAAAAAGAAGCTCAGGCTTATCTTTGCAAGCTTCAAATAAACAATCTGATAAAACAAGGCGACCTTCGGCATCAGTGTTTGTAATCTCAACACTTAAACCTTTTTTAGTTTGAATAACATCGCTTGGGCGGTAAGCATCTCCAGAGACAGAGTTTTCAACAGCGCCCACAAGAACACGAAGCCTGACAGGCAGTTGCATTGACATGATCATAAGCGCTAAACCGATTGCTTGCGCAGAGCCACCCATATCTTTTTTCATCAAGGACATTGATGAACCAGATTTAATGTTATAGCCACCTGTATCAAAACAAACACCTTTACCAACCAATGTAACTTTCGGGTGGTGGGCATGCCCCCATGTTAAATCTAAAACGCGTGGTCTGTTTTGACTTCCTTTACCAACGGCATAAACAGCGTGATAATCTTGCTCAACAAGTTGATCATCCAAAATTACTTTTAATTCTGCATCAAAGCGGGCAGCCAAATCTTCCATTTCTTCTTGAAGATTTTGTGGCATCATATCGTTGGGCGGTGTGTTCACAAGGTCTCTGACCTTATAGACAGCCTCTGCCAAGCTTGTGATTTTAAGTTCGTTGGCTTCTTCAGGGATGATGAGTTCGGCTTGATTAATTGATGGCGATTTTTTGTATTTATCAAAATGATAACAGCCCAATGCCCAGCCCAGACAAATTTGTGTGACATCATCAGCGGTTAAATCAACATATTCATGGCTAAGCTCAAACGTGCCTTTGCTTTCTTTGGCAAGCGCAGATAAAGCGTACAAATTATTGCTTTTATCTAAAATCGCGATGATATCATCAACTTTACCTTCTTTATTTGGGATCGAGATATGGTCATGTTTCTTGCCTTTAAAGTCATTTTCAGCAAACCAATTTTGAACAGGTGCGGGTTGTGCATCCAGCCAAGTTTTGAAATTATCTTCTTGAAGTAGATGGATTTTCTTTGGTGTTGTGTGATCTTTTGCTTTTGCAATTAAGCCGAAATTAGACATTGTTTATCCTTAACTCTCATCATTTATGTGATTTTTTTGTTAGTTTAGTATATAGTTCAAAACTTATCCACTCACTATTTATCTAGTGGTGGATATCGAAAATTCTACAATTTTCTGAAAAAATATGTTATTATGTTTAGTATAACAAAATATGAGAGAGAAGAATTTTTATATGGCTGACAAACATTCAGTGAATATAATTTTATATAACTTGAGCGGTCTATTTATGGGGCCCGTTGCTCAAATTGCTTCTATGTTAGCATTTCCAATTAATGACAACCTTCAAACATCTAAAACATTAGAACGTGCCTTCAAGTTGATGAATTTTGAGCTTGATAAGTGTGATGATGACACCGAATTTGTTCAAGATGAAGAGGGACAAACACCATTTTGGATGGTTGCAGAGCCTGATCAAGATAATCCGTTAGAGGATAATATTTCTGATTTAACGACTGATAAAAACACTGATTTGAAAAAAAATATTTTTAAATTAGTGACTGATACAAGTGAGTAATTTTAAAAGTTTTGATAAAAATTTTTGAGAAGCGCCCAGTTAGGGCGTTTTTTTATGTTTTGTCTTTCGTTTTTAAGTCTTTCTTAAAGGAAATCCGTCATAATCAAACTCTAAAGTAATTAACTTATTTTTGGAGTTTAAAGAATGAGAGCTAGCGTAATTTTGCGAGTTTTAAGTGCAGAATCAGAAACCAAAGAGCATAGAGAGGTTTATGACCGTATGATTTCTTTGGTTGAGGATAATATCTCTGACAAAGATCCGCATTTACTTGAAGCTATGCGCCAAATCGAAGTTCTTGTCTCTGATGAAACAATTTTACCAAGAACTGGACGTGGGCATGAAGGGTTTAATCATGAAAAACGTGAAGAGCGCAAACGCTATGAGATTTTAATCCGTGCGGTTTGTGATGCTTATCTTGTAAAGCGTGATGAAGAAATTATGCCATTGGGGAATAAAATGGTCTCGCCAAGAGCAAGCTCGGATGCTGGCATTAATTCAGAAATTCATTTCCAATATTAATTTTAAAACAAAACAAAGAATAAATTGGGGTCTAACCAAGAGCGCATCTTTTAAAAACAGATGCGCTTTTTTTATGCTTTTAAGCGGCACTTTCTTTGGTCGCCTTAAAGGTAAGGGCTTTATATTTATCCTCAACATCATCTAAATGCCACGCATTTCGTGCTAAGAAAACAGGGTCTTCATCATGATCATAGGCAAGGTTGGCTCGGTTCTGATCAAGGAAACTCTTCATATCGGTTTCTGCCTTTTTGCCTTCGTCTTCTTTTTTATCAACCCAGCGTGCAGTATGCAAAGCGGTTTGTTCAAACTTAACAGGGATATTATATTCTGTTCGAATGCGGTCGGCCAAAACTTCAAATTGCAATGTACCAACAACGCCAACGACCCAACTGGAATCCATCAATGGCTTGAAAACACGGGCAACACCTTCTTCGGCCAATTGAATAAGGGCTTTTTCAAGGTGTTTGTTTTTCATTGGATCTTCGGCTCTAACCCTTTGAAGAAGTTCAGGGGCAAAGCTTGGGATACCCGTGATTTTAATTTTCTCTCCTTCGGTTAGTGCATCGCCGATACGCAAATTCCCATGTCCAGGAATGCCGATAATATCACCAGGGAAAGCTTCTTCAGCG
This sequence comes from Rickettsiales bacterium, assembly GCA_002720935.1. GTDB lineage: Bacteria > Pseudomonadota > Alphaproteobacteria > Micavibrionales. The sequence continues at coordinate 29,687 of PBIV01000014.1, forward strand.
AGCTCGCGGTCTTGCGCCATAAACAGTAGCGCATTGTGTAGTGCATTTGTTTTACCCGTTCTGGTATGGGTTAATTTCATACCCTTTTTAAACTCGCCAGAACAAATTCTAACAAAGGCAATACGGTCTCTGTGTTTTGGATCCATATTGGCTTGAATTTTGAAAACAAAGCCTGTGAATTTACTTTCTGTCGGATCAATTGTTCTTGTCGCAGAAGGTTGTGGGCGTGGTGTCGGGGCAAAGCGAATAAGCCCTTTTAAAAGCTCTCTCACACCAAAGCTGTAAATAGCACTCCCGAAAAAGATGGGTGTCATTGATCCGTTTCGGTAGGCTTCAAGATCAAAATCAGGGCACAAGCCTCTTGCCATCTCAACGCCATCACGATGTTCTGATAAGGATGTCGCATCAAGATGTTTTTCTAATTTTGGATCATCTAGCCCGCTACAGGTGTGTGTTTCTTTAACCAAAACATCGGATGATCGATCAAACAGAACAAGCTGATCATCAAGCAAATCATAACACCCTTTAAAATCACGTCCCATACCAATCGGCCAGCTCGCAGGCGAGACATCAAGCGCTAGCTTTTGTTCAATCTCGTCCAAAATTTCGAAATTGTCGCGCGCTTCTCTATCCATTTTATTCACAAAGGTAATAATCGGAATATTGCGAAGGCGGCAAACTTCAAATAGTTTTAGTGTCTGTGCCTCAATACCTTTGGCGGCATCGATAACCATGATCGCAGAGTCAACGGCCGTCAGGGTGCGATATGTATCTTCACTGAAATCCGCGTGACCAGGGGTATCAAGAAGATTGAAAATTGTATCTTCATATTCAAATGTCATCACAGATGAGGCAACAGAAATCCCGCGTTCTTGCTCAACCTTCATCCAGTCAGAACGTGCTCGCCTTGCTTCACCTTTGGCTTTTACGGCGCCCGCCATTTGAATGGCACCCCCAAATAAAAGGAGCTTTTCCGTCAATGTGGTTTTACCAGCATCGGGGTGGGAAATGATCGCAAAGGTGCGTCTTTTTTTAATTTCAGTTTCTAAATGTGACATTTTTTATATCTACTTTTATTCAGGCCAAATCTCATTCTCATAAGGAATAGCAAGCCTGTTTTGAAAATCTTCAACTTCGATGATCCAACAATCTGAATCTCTTTGCTTTAAGCGTTTTGTATAATCATTAAGCTTTTCAATTTCAAGAACTTCTTCTAATGAGCCAACGGGGCAAACCCATTTTTGCATGTCTGTTTCATAGTCTTGTTCTCTCGTGAAAATACGTCCCATGCGCTCTGGCAATTCAACCAAAACATAAAGACTGCCCGATTGCTCATACCCTTTTTGGGTCACGTATGTTGGAAAGCCAGCTTGGTTTAAATTTCGAATAAGACTGTCGACAAAAAAGGCTGTTTGTATTCTTGGGCGAGACATGAAGGATTTACGCTGCTTCTTTTAAGCTTTTTTTTTGCGACCATAAAGCTCTAATGTAAAATCAACAAGCTCATAGCCAAGATCTTGAGCGATCTTTTCTTTTAGCTTTTCAAATTCTGCACTTTGGAACTCATGAACTTTGCCACTATCAAGATCGATGAGGTGGTAATGAGACGCATCATTAACTTCAAAACGGGCATGTGTGCCTTTAAAGTCATGTTTGATAACTAAGCCCATTTCATCAAGAAGATTGAGTGTTCTATAAACCGTTGCAAGACTTATAGAAGAATCTTCTTCCTTGGCACGGTCATAAAGCATCTCAACGCTTGGGTGGTCGCAAGCCTCGCTCAACACTTGTAAAATAACACGGCGTTGCCCTGTCATTTTTAAGCCAGCATCTACACATTTCTTTTCTAATTCATTCATGTTAAAAAGGTATATCCTGATTTGCGGGATATTTCCAGTATTTTCATGACTTTATTCAAAAGATTAAAAGGGGTTGTTATGCGTATTTTAGGAATGCTTTTGTTTTTTCCCAGTTTTATCGGGCTTTTTATCTATGGTTATATGATGCTTCATGCAGGCAGTGTGGTTTATAAAATGCCCCTTGAAAGTCGCATGGTCGAGAAAAGTTTAGAGTTTCACAATGACACTATTCAAAAACGCTATAACCAAGTTTTAGATCAATTCAGCTCAATCATTTTTAAAAATTTACAAACGGGTAAATTTTATCTCTCTCATGAAATGAACCCGATTGAAATCAGGCTTATCGTTGAAGATGAATCAAGGGAAGGCAGTGTGGGGCGCAAAAGAGGTGGTAGCTTTAAGCAATATAATAATAATGTCTTTACACTGAATAATAAAAATGGTGAAGAGTTGTGGTTTATTGATAAGACAAGAATTTTGCATAGGAAAAATGTCGCGCGCCATCTTACAGAAGATATCATCGTCCATAATTTTGATTTGGCTGATTTTCAAGATGGGGAGTATTTCTTAAGTCTTGCACTGGATAGTCGCTTGATCAAAGATTTTAAAAATAATTTAGAGGTCGAAGTCCGTGAAAAAGCATTCTACCCGCCAGAGTTTTTACTTTGGGTATTACTAGGGTTTTTAGCCGCTGGAACACTGTTGCTAGCCATTACTCGTAAGCACTAATTATTGACATAATAATTAGAAGCTGATATATAACTCAGCATGATTAAAGAAGTAGAAAATTATATCATACAATTTCGATATGCAATGTTGAAAGATAAGCGCCTTTATAAAATTATGGAGCGCAAAGACTTTCAATTGGCAGCCTATGTGTTGGAAAATCATGCAGATCAAGTTCCTGATGAGGAGCTAAATTTTGCAATGATTTACTTAAATTTGTCAAAGGCTACAGGAGGGGCGATACCAGATGAAGAATATAAAAAA
>PBIV01000015.1 GCA_002720935.1 Rickettsiales bacterium
GCGAACGTTGATGTTCAATTGGGTTTAATGCCAAAACGCGATCTATCTGATGTTATTCATGGCCGCCTTTCTTTAGAGCGCGTGGTGCAACATTATGAAGATGGAAATTTTGATATTATTGCGGGTCGTTCAGGATCGGCTTCTTTATCAGCGCTTCCAAGTCAGCGTTTAAGCATGATTAGGGATCAACTTCTTGATCTGGCAAAAGATTATGATGCGGTCATTATTGACCTTGGTGCAGGTGTTGATAGAACGGTGCGTATGTTATCATCGGCAAGTTCAACAACATTGCTTGTTTCAACAGATGAGCCAACGTCTCTTACCGATGCATATGCCTTTATCAAACTTTGCCATGCCGCGGGATTAGCGCGCACAATTCAGATTGTAAGCAATATGGCGCAAAACAAATCTGAAGGCGAGAAAACTTACAACACCTTATTAAAGGCTTGTGAAAACTTCTTAAAACTTCGCCCACCAATGGCTGGTATTGTTCGCCGTGACCCAAAGGTTCGTGAGTCAATTCGTGCACAAATGCCAATTTTGACACGCTCGCCGAATTCTGAGGCGGCCGAAGATTTAGAAAAGATTGCGTCACTTGTTAGTGCTAGATTAGATAAATTAAAAACAGCCAAAGCCGCTGGATAATTTTTTAAAAAGAATTCATGAAAAAGCCCTCAGATAGAGGGCTTTTTTATTAAATTCCTAAATACGAAAAACCGGTTGTCGTAGATACTCTTTATATTTCCGACCTTTTGCCTCTTCCTCAGGCGTTGTAGCATCATTTCCAACAACTGCATTTGATGGATCCCAATTTCCAAAATCTCTTGCAACGCTTGCTAAGGCTTGCCCTTCCAAACTGGTATCAAGAGCAGCTCTGTCTTGCAAGACTTGTGACATTTGTGCATGCATGAAATCTGGTGCATCTTCTGGCTGTAAATCACCCGCATTAACCAATTCAGCTGTTCTTGTTAAGATTTCATTCATTTGTGGCATCATATCATCGAATTTTTGATGGAAATCATTTAAATCAAAATCAGCACCAAAATGATCTTGCATAGCAGCACCATAAGCATCAATTAGAATACCATATTCTGCAACGTTAACATTATATGCATCTTGTGCAGCTGACATCGCATCTGGTGAGAGGGTTATCTGTGTGTCAGGACTATAAGGTTGACCCGTAAAGTCTTCGTAAGCCTGCTCCATTGCATAAGCCTCAGCTGCATGACCATCAGCTCTCAAACCATTGATGACTTCTTCAAATTTATTTTTCACCAATTGATCCGCAACATCAGATGCTTGATCGGGATGAATTGTTCCAACTTCAATCAAGGCATTAATTTCGCCAGATAAATCATTTTGAACAAAGTTAGAGATATCCGATCTGGCATCCATCAATGTTTGGTCATCAATCTGCACACCTAAATCTGTTAATACGTGCCCAACATCATAGGCAACCCCACTGGCATCAACCATCTGATTAGTGTAGTCATATTTAATTTGATCAAGTTGTTTATCTAAGTTTAAAGGCTCAACAACTCCATTCATGTCATTCTTTGTCACATCATCTGTCGGAACAGTTGTATCTGGTTCAGGATCAGTCCACGCTGCATTAGAGCCCGTAATCCCTTTAGCCTCATTATAATCTTTTAAATTATCATAGCCTTCTGCGTGCATTTGATCGCCTGTTACAAAAACAACCTCATTACCATTTGCAAGTGTACCAACTGTGTCTTGTGGCATTTCAGCATGGTTCATCGCTCTAAATAGATCATTTGGATTATCAATATCGGTTAAAACTTGGCCTGTTTCAGTCACAGTAATTGTCCCATATGGTGTTTCATGTTCTCCGATATGTTCACTTAAATCTACATGATCGGCCTGATATTCACTTGACCAACTGTTATCCGTTTCAACCGTTGCATCCGCATCTGGATCAGCGCTTGTTAGGTCCGTATCAACGTCTGGATCAGTCGGTAGCGCAGCATCCGCCTCTTTAATACCAAAAACATCTAAAACTCTATCTTTTAAACCATTTGTAAAATCATCATCCGGGGATGAAAAACCAAAAGTTGATGCAACTAAAGCTCCTGCCGAAGCAACTAATCCCGCACCAGCGACTAGAACCATAGTTCTCTTTTGTTTACTCGTTAGGTCATTATTCACTGAATTTACAGCACTTACTGCTGCCACAGTTGCTGATAATGCAACACCGAGATTGAACACTTTCCTAGGGGTGTCTTCAGATAGATTTAAAACACTCGCAATATTAGTTGTAAACGCTGTCGCTGCATTTGTAAAAGCAGCCCCTAACCCACCAGAGTTAGACATGATCTCAGCACCACCGCTAAACAAACTATTTACTGCACCATCCATGCCTGGAACAATTGCATAAGCACCTAACATAGATCCAGCTATTGCAATTAGACCAGCCCTACTTGTCATTGTTGATTGGAGTTTCTTCAAGACAGATGGCTTTTTATCAAGATTCCCCGCCTCAAATTCAGCATCAAGCTTTTTAGACATCTTGTTATATGTTTTATATAAATTAATAGATGTAACAGCAGCCATAGCTGCTAACGGCCCAAATGCCGCACCAACAGTTAAGCCCAAGCCCATCATCGCCACAGTTGTTAATAAAGGTCTTTCTTTATTACTTTTTTCCTTAGCAGTAGATGAGTTTTCATCAAAAGAAGGCGGTGTGTCTTCAAAAAATTTCTTATCGAAATCAGGGTCTTCACCGCCTAAATCAACTTTTGAAGAACTTGGTTTGGAATCGTTTGGTTTAGGATCGTTCGCTTTTGGACCAAAGCCATTATCATTCGAAGATTTAAGATTGCTCAGTGCAATCGGAGCTAAAGGCACCGAAGAAGAAGTATAATCAATATAGGACTTTTTATCGTTCCCTGACCTAACCTCATTTACCGCTGATTGGAAAGCTTGATAATTATTATTTAACAGGCTCTCATAACCATTTTCTTTTTCTTCCAATTTCTCTTCCATCGCTTTCAAGACAGCAGGTGAGACCTTATTTATCGTTTTTTCGGATTCATCATCATCAAGCTTGAAGCGGTTCATAAGTACTGCTTTTAAACGCTTTTTAAACTCTTCGCTTAATGCTTTTTCAACACTTGCATCTGGATTTTCTGGCTCTGCACTATTTGCTTGCGCTTGTTTTTTAGCATCGCGTTCTTGATCCAGCTTTGTGCCTTCATATCCTTCAGGCTTAATTACTGCATAATTTTTATTATCTTTATCTTGGTTTTCACTAGCCATTGTCTAATCCCCCCAGATTTATAGCGATGCTTGATTTGTTTGCAAATCATGAATAGGTGCAAACTGTGTTATCATTTCAGGATAATCCTCAAGTTCACTTCGATGACTGAACACGCCGACTTGGTTATGAAGCGTTAACGCAGTCAATAAAATTTCATCAACATTTTTGATTAGGCCAATTTTTTGCGTACCGTCATAAAAACAAAGATCATTATCATCAACGATCACTTCGATATTTTTTCCACTGACATCATATGGCACAGCAAAAACAGGCATTCCATTTGCGTTCATTAAAATTTGTACTTCGTTAAACATTATATTCCCCTTCGAGCTTTAAATCGTATACCCAATGGTATATGTAAATTATTAATATTACGTAAAATTATTATTTTGAGCCTTACGCTAGCTAAAAAAGCCAAATAAAAGTGAAGAAAATCAAAAAATTAAACTGAATATTTAAGTCTTTCATGGCATGATAGAAAAATGGAAACGCCGATTAATCCGCAAATTTTACAACAATCAACCAGCAGCTCATCACAACTGAGCAGTGCTGAACTGGCCAAACTTATTCAAAATGTTGAATTTGTAGAAGTACCGCGCAATATACAAACCGCTTTACAAAATCAGCAATCTGTCTCGCTTCAAAATGCAATTATTGAGGCTGTCGTTAAATTAGAAAATACAGCAAAATCCCAAGAGTTCGTGCAATTAGCCGTACGCAGTGAGGGCAATTTAATTGAGATTAAAGTGCCAAAGCCATTGATTGATTATTTAAGTCAGAACACAAATTTACAAAACTTAAGCGGCAATAAGATTAATTTAGTTTTTAAACCGGGCATTCCACCGCGTTTAAGCCATCTACAGCTTGTTTTACAGCCCGCACAAGTTAATAGCGCCAATATTACCCAAAGCGCTGGACAGACAAGCCAGATCAATTTAAATACGACGGGTCAAACCACGCCGATACAACAATCGGGCAACGTTTTATCCAATACTCTGCCACAAATTTCTGTTGGTCGTGTGGTACAAGCCATATCGGTTAATTCAAATACTTTTGGGCAACCCCAAACAAATGCTAACACATCTATAAATACTCAAACACAACAACCAAATCAGGTTTTAAATACACCAAGCCAGACACAGAACACACCACCCAATATTGCGACAAGTCCGAATAGCGCTGTAAATACGAGCGCACCAAACCAAAACAATTCTGTTCAATATTTAAAAATTGTTCATTTTGGCCCCCCNTCTTCAGGCTTTATAAATTCGCAAGCCAATCAATCAAACGTCAATGTNGGCGGACAAAATATNGCACTNCAAGTTCCTGAAAANGCAAANAGCCCAATTATAAAAGCAACCGTNGTNTCGCATCAGCNNGCNAANGGNGTTAAACAACCNATTGTTCAAACCAATCAGGGNCAATTGCTTCTTTTAGCGCANGCNGATATTGAGNTCGGTACAAAAATTCAGTTTCAATTTGTCAAACCAACAAGNCAGACAAANCNAACNNTTCAAACACAAAATTTTATTGAGCCACAAACACCACAAACATTGCAAACTGGTTTAANCGTGAGCGAGGCNAGCACNCAGCAAAAANCANCNAAGCCACAAAGCTGGCCNGCTTTTAATGAGCTNAGTAATTTTTTAGAAAATGAATTAGCCCCACAACAAATGATTAATTTTCAAAATATGATCCCCAATCCATCGGGCGGTAATCCAAGACAAGTGACATCCATGATGTTTTTCTTTATGAATGCGTTGCAACTCAATGCAGGGGTCATTCCTTGGATGGGGGCATCGATCATGAATGCCGTTAAAAATCAGAGTAATTCAAGGTTGGTTAATAAACTGATCGATCAGCTCAACACAGATATGTCGAGAGGGTCAACGCGCGTTTTAGACACTGTTAATGGTAACGAGTTTCAGCGCTTTACAATTCCCATTCAAACAGCCGATCAACAATTACAACCCATCTTCTTTTATATAAGACCTTTTTCTGGTGATGAAAATAATCAGCAAAACCAAAATAATATAGATGGTAAAAAGGATAACGAGGTACGCTTTCTTCTCGATCTAAATCTAAGCCGTTTAGGGGCGGTACAAATTGATGGGCTATTTAAACTAAAAACAATGCATATGATTTTAAAATTAGAAAATGATCTGCCTTCAAAGGCAAAAATTGAAATGCAAGATCGCTATAGCTCAGTCTTAGAATCTTTAGGCTTAGAGGGCGGCTTAAAATTCCAAAATGTCGATAACTGGCTTAGTTTCCAAGATTTGAGAAAGCGATAAAAAAAAGCCCACATAAATGGGCTTTCTTTTTAAAATCTATGAATAGTAAAGAGATTAAGCTGCACCAGCTTCTTTTTGAGGATCACGTAGAACATAACCACGCCCCCAAACAGTCTCGATATAATTATCGCCATCTGCTGCTTCTTCTAATTTTTTACGAAGCTTACAAATAAAGACGTCAATAATCTTCACTTCTGGCTCATCCATACCGCCATAAAGGTGGTTTAGGAACATTTCTTTTGTCAAAGTTGTGCCTTTTCTTAAAGAAAGAAGTTCTAAGATTTTATATTCTTTGCCTGTTAAGTGTAGTGGCTTGCCACCAACTTCAACTGTTCTTGCATCCAAATTGACTGATAATTTACCAGTTTCAATTTTACTTTGTGAATGACCTTTTGAGCGACGAACAATGGCTTGAATACGAGCCAATAATTCACGCTTATCAAAAGGCTTAACAAGATAGTCATCAGCACCATAGCCAAGACCTTTGATCTTGCTTTCCATCTCGCCTAGACCAGATAAAATCAAAATTGGTGTTTCAACTTTAGAAGCACGAAGGCGTCTTAATACCTCATATCCATCCATATCAGGAAGGAGTAGATCAAGAACGATGATGTCGTAATCGTATAATTTACCGATTTCTAAACCATCTTCTCCCATATCAGTTGAATCAATTACAAATCCTTCTGATTTAAGCATTAACTCAATGCTCTTTGCTGTAGCGCTGTCATCTTCGACCAACAAAACTCTCATAATTATAATTCCTTTATAAGTTTGTTATTATTTTTTTAAGATTAATGTGTTTGAACCCTTTGAACCTATATACCTATTGTCGTTAACTTTTGTTAACAAATGGTTAAAAAACGATGAAAAAGGTTAATTTTCTATAAAGAGAACAAGACGAACGTCTTAATTTCTATTATAATGAAAAGGTTAATATTTAAAAGTTTTTAATTTCATTTTATCAAAAAAAGTTAATTTCACAGCCATGGATCGCCTTTCAGACAAGATTATAGCCTCAGTTGAATCCCTTGATGATTACAAAGGATACGGCATCGTCTCTAAAATTTTAGGGATGTTGATCGAAATTAAGGGAGGCGATAAATTTTTAACAATCGGCTCAAGATGTCAGTTAACGCCCGATAATAGACCACCTGTTTTATGTGAGATTGTTGGATTTGAAGGCGACAAAGCGCTTGCACTACCCTTTGGTGATTTAAGTGGGATTGGCCCTGGTTGTATTGCTTACCTAGAAGAAAGCAGCCCTAAAGTTTATCCTGATATTAGTTGGTTGGGTCGCATTATTGATGGTTTGGGCAATAACATTGATACAATGCCACCGCTAAAAGCAGGAAAGACAGGTATTGATGTCAAAAGAAAAGCACCACCTGCGCATTTAAGACAAAGATTAGGCGGGCGTTTGGATTTAGGTGTTAAAGCCTTAAACACGTTCTTGCCCTCTTGCCAGGGACAAAGAATGGGGATTTTTGCAGGCTCTGGTGTTGGTAAGTCGGTTATGATGTCAATGATGGCACGTTTTGCAAAGGCCGATGTCATTATCATTGGTCTAATAGGGGAACGTGGCCGCGAGGTTCAAGAATTTATTCAAGATGATTTGGGCGAAGACGGTCTTAAAAAATCAATTGTTGTTGTCGCAACTTCAGATGAGCCCCCTTTAATGCGAAAACAAGCCGCTTACTTAACTTTAGCTTTGGCCGAGTATTTCCGTGATGAAGGAAAAGATGTTTTATTATTAATGGATTCAGTGACCCGCTTTGCAATGGCACAGCGTGAGATTGGACTATCTGCAGGTGAGCCTCCGACCAGTAAAGGATACCCACCGACAACCTTTGGCGAGCTGGCAACTTTGTTAGAACGTGCTGGCCCTGGGGAAAAAGGCAAAGGATTTATAACTGCCCTATTCACAGTTTTGGTTGAAGGCGATGATACAAATGAGCCCGTGTCAGACGCGGTACGCGGTATTTTAGATGGTCACATTGTCATGGATCGACGTATTGCCGATCGTGGACGCTATCCAGCCATTGATGTTTTGAAAAGCGTTTCAAGAACCGTTCCTGATTGTTTAGAGGGCGATGAACAACAGATATTAAGAGAGGCCAAACAAGTTATTTCCACCTATGAAGATATGGAAGAATTGATCCGTCTTGGTGCCTATCGAAAAGGAACCGATCCAAAAGTTGATAGAGCCTTAGAACTTTATCCAAAAATTGAAAGTTTCTTATCACAAAACAAAAATGCCTCTTTTGATCTCCAAACCTGTTTCCAGATGTTGCGTGATATTTTATTTATGTCACCGAATGCACAAGGCCAAAATGATGAAGACACTAACGATCAATCACAATAATTTAGGATTATAAAAAAAATACTATGGCTCGCTTAGAAAGTCTTATTCGCTATCACAAACATGATTTAGATGAAAAAAGAAAACATCTTGGCAATTTAAACAGCCAAGCGACCGAGCTTGAAAATCAACTGGATACTTTAGAAAAACAAAAAGATAAGGAAGCCGAGCTTGCCAAAACAGAACCGCTTTTGGGACAAGCCTATTCAAATTATTTAGTTGGCTATAAAAAAATGAAAGCAACGCTACTCAATCAAAGAGCTGAGCTTGAAAAAGAAATTGAGGCTGCTCTTTTTGAAATCCAAGAAAAATTTACAGAGCTAAAAAAATACGAAGTTTTACATGAAAAACGCTTAAAAGAAAAACGTATCCAAGAACAAAAAGAAGAAGATAAAGCGTTTGATGAAATGGCGTTAGAAATTTATGAGCGCAAGAAAAAAGAAAAAACAGAACAGTAAAGTTTAAGCTTGATCTTTCTCATAAAGACCTCTTTGATCTGGAACGGTTTTATATTTATCCGTAATACCGATGACCGTTTCCGCACCACCTAAGAATAAATAACCATCATTATTGAGAATATTAGACATATTTTCTAACACAGTTTTTTTGGTTGGCTGATCAAAATAAATCAAAACATTACGACACATAATAATATCAAATTTACCAAGTGAGCTTAGCGGGTGTAAAAGATTGAAATGACTATATTTTATCATTGATTTAATATCATCATTAATCTGCCATTTTTCATCAATCTGCTTAAAATATTTCACCAACAACGTAATGGGAAGCCCTCTTTGAACTTCGAATTGTGAATATAGCCCTTGTTTTGCGACTTCCAAAATATCTTTTGAAATATCTGTTCCAACAATCTCGAAATTCCAACCCTGATTAAGCCAGCCAGCCTCTTTGATTACCATAGCGAGCGTGTATGGTTCTTGTCCACTTGAACAAGCCGCAGACCAAATTCTGATTTTTTTTGTTGCCTGATTTGTTTCCATCAGTTTCGGCATCACATGATTTTTGAAAATATCAAACGGTCTGGTATCCCTAAAAAATGATGTTTCATTTGTTGTCATTGCCTCAACAACATCCCAAGCTTCTGGGGATTTTTGATTGGCTCTAACACGGGACGCCAACATAGAAATATCGGCTAAATTATATTTATCAATAACAGGGCGCAATCTTGATTCAAGAAGATAGCACTTATCCATACCGATCACGAGACCTGATGTCTTTTTCAACACATCTTGGAATGCTTCAAAATCACTTTCTTCCATATCGACACCGTTTCCTTAATTAATTTACCAAAAATTACATCGTAGCTATTTTTTTAATTCTCGGCCCAACCTCATCAAGAGGCAAAACATCAAAACAAATATTGGCCATTGCAACAGCGCCAGGCATACCCCAAACAACTGATGTTTTCTTATCTTGCGCTAAAACCATACCACCATTATCGGCTAGTGTTTTGCATGATTTTTGACCATCAGATCCCATACCCGTTAAAATCGTTGCCAAGACTGACGAGCCAAAAACCCCCATCACGGAACGCAACATAGGGTCGACCGCTGGCCTACAAAAATTCTCTGGTTCGTCTTTATTAAGCCTGATGACTTTATTCCCGTCTTCCTTAACAACCGTCATATGATAACCACCGGGCGCTAAATAAATACGCCCCCCAACAACAACCTCGCCTTCAACACCTTCTGCACAAGTCACACCTGTTTGTTTTGTAATATGTTCGGCCAAAATCGCTGTGAATGTTTCTGGCATATGTTGGGTTAAGAAAATTGGTTGTTGGACATCTTTTAAATGCTCAATAACCCTAAATAAAGCTTGTGGCCCACCTGTTGAACTCCCGATTACAAGAGCTTGAGGTCTAAATATTTTTGTATCAGTTTTTAGTTGAAAGTTTTCAGTTAAGACAATCGGCGCTGTTTTTGGTGCCGTTGTTGCTGGTGTCGTTGCACGTGGGATAGCTCTTTCACTAGGCGATGCCGTAGCTTTAGGCGCTTCTTTTTTACCCGACTTGATACGGGCTTCTTTCACAGTTTGGCCAAGAACTTTAATCTTGTTTAATAAGTCTCTTTTAAAATCATCCGCAGATGCTAAATCGCGTGTTGTTGATGGTTTTGTGAGACATTCAGATGCCCCCTTTTTAAGGGCTTCTAAAGTTACTTGTGCATTATGCTTTGTCAATGTTGATGCAATAATAACTTTCACATCTGGATCAACCTCTAACAATTTTGGCAGAGCTGTAATCCCATCCATAACGGGCATTTCAATATCCAAAACAATGATATCAGTGGGATTATTTTGCAAACTTCGAATAGCCATCTCACCATTCGAAACAGATGCAACAACCTCAATATTTCCATCGGCTTGCAAAGCTCTGGAAAATAGACCTCTTACAACCGCCGAGTCATCAACGATCATAACACGCACTTTGTTATTTGCACTAATTAGAGAATTCATGTTCAAAATTGCCCTTTTTAAAAAACGATAAGATTAATCGCCACTATAAAGGCCAACTTGAACCAACTTATTTTTAATGATTTCGCCATCAAATGGCTTCATAATATATTCATTCGCACCAGCACTCAAAGCTTCTTGAATAAATTTAATATCGTTTTCTGTGGTACAGAATAGAACGATCGGCTGATCTCCGCCTGGTGTTTGTCGAAGCTCTTTTAAAAACTCAATCCCCGTCATGACAGGCATATTCCAGTCCAATAAAACAGCATCAGGCATTCCTTGACCAGTGCAGTAATCTAATGCAACCTGACCATCCTCTGCCTCATCAACTTTGAAGTTGAGTTCCTCTAAAATTTTTCTAGCAACTTTACGAACAACGCCACTATCATCGACCACAAGAAAGGTTTTCATTTTTTAACTTCCTATTCTCTTTCTAATATTGGTGCATCCGAAGGATACACAGATTTTAAAAGGCGTGCCACATCAAGCACAACCAAAAGATCTTTATCAAGGCGATAAATTCCCCCTGAAATTTCTTTCCAAACTGGTGATAGGTTTGGAGGATTTTTTTCATACTCATCTTGAGACAAAGCCAAAACATCGCCGACATTATCAACGACCAATGAATAAAGGTCATCGCCATTCTCAACGACAACACTCATACTTGAATCAACATCCTCTTGATCAACCGTGTCATTTAAACGAACTCTAACATCAATTGCCGTTACAATACGACCACGCAAATTAAGCGATCCCGCAATCTCTGGCGGGGCTAAAGGAATATGCGTTACAGTTTGATTATCTAATACATCTTGCACTTGCATAACGGGTATACCAAAAAGTTGTCCAGAAATATACATTGTCAAAAATTCTTGACGTTGCTGAAGGTCTATATAACCTTTCTCACCCATAACTCTTTGTTTTTCTGCGACACGCGTTGCTGATTGCATGATTAAACCTCAACTTTCTCATTAGAATACTGAGTCTTCTTTAAGACTTGTTTAACAGCATCCATAATTTCGTCTTTGTCAAATTTTGCAACATAATCATCAAAACCGACACTGCGTCCACGTTCAAAATCTTCTTCTGTCGCATGTGATGACAAAGCAATCATTGGAATTTTTGCCCATGGTTGTTTTGAATGTCTAACTTTTTGTGCAAAATCAAACCCAGTCATTTCTGGCATTTCAATATCACTAATAATCAGATCAAATTTTCTATCTTTTTCAAACAGATCAAGAGCTTCAAGCGGGCTCTCTACAGCTGTAACCGCATAACCACCGATTGATAATAATGGCACTAACATATTTCTAAAGAATGGCGAGTCATCGACCAATAGAACACGTTTTGATAAATCATTTTCAAATGGGTCATCTGTTTCATTAATCGCAAACCAGTCTTTATGGCCTCTTGATAAATAATGGCTAACATTAATAATATCTGTTGCCTTGCCATTGATAATCGCACTTCCAAATGTGCTGTCTTGGGCTGTTGATGTTTCAATTGCAACATATTCCTCAACGATATCAACAATCTCATCAACGACAAGCCCCATTGAACGTAAATGATCAGAGAACACAATGGCTGCCCTCTCTTTACCTTCAACTTTAACTTGAACCTGATTATTAAATGGAACTAGTGGCATTAATTGACCACGATATTGGATAACATGATTATTATTAGATATTTCGATATCTTTATCTTCAAAAACCTCTAAGCGTGCAACCAATGATAATGGAACCGCCTTTGGTGCTCCTTCTCCAGCACGGAAGACAAGAAGAGATGTCTTTTTATTCTCCGCAGATGATGCCTGCTCAAGAGCTGTTTTTTCTGACGCATCAGATACGCTCAGATCGCCAGATGCATTCGCAATACCATTTGGATCCAAGATCATGATAACGCTACCATCTCCAAGAATAGTATTTCCTGCGAATAAATCAATATGACGCAAGATTGGTGCAACTGGTTTTACAACAATCTCTTCTGTATCAAAGACTTTATTCACGATAATACCAAAAGTATAAGTGCCAACTTGTGTGACAACAATATATTTGCCGTCATCTTCCATGCTGTTTGTTAAAGACTTCAAGTCTTCTTTAACAGCTGGTTGCTTTTCATTTTCTAAAGACGCAATCTCATTTTTCAAATCTTGGTTGTGCTCTTCAATTGATTTTTTATCTTCAACGATTTTTTTCTTTAATTTACGTTGATCTAACTTCAACATTTTGTTTAATGAAATAAGAGGCAACAAACGATCACGAAGGCGTAAAACCGGCGTGCCTTTGATAAACTCAATTCTTTGGTCACCCTGGTTAGAAGCGCGCACCAATTCTTGAACACTTAATTGTGGGATCGCGTATTTTTCTTCGCCCGCTTCAACGATTAGTGCTGATACAATCGCCAATGTCAGTGGGATTTTAATAGTAAATGTTGAGCCCTGACCTTCTTTAGATTTAAGATCAATCGTACCACCAATTTTCTCAATATTGGTTCGAACAACATCCATACCAACACCACGCCCAGATACAGCCGTTACTTTTTCAGCTGTTGAAAATCCTGCGTGAAAAATAAATTGTTGAATTTGGCTTTCGCTCATCTCTGCTAATTGAGATTCTGTGGCAGCACCATTCTCAATCATTTTCTTTTTAATTTTTTCTGTTGATAGCCCCTTACCATCATCACTAATTTGGATAATGATATGTCCACCCTCATGATAAGCATTTAAAAGAACGGTTCCTGTCTCTGGCTTACCAACTGCCAATCTATCCGCGGGATCTTCGATCCCGTGATCGGCAGAATTACGAACCATATGTGTCAATGGATCTTTAATTAAATCTAAGACTTGGCGATCAAGTTCTGTATCCTGACCACGCATTTCTAAATCAATTTTCTTACCCAATTCATTGGATAAATCACGAATAATTCTTGGTAATTTTGACCACGCATTGCCAATCGGCTGCATTCGCGTCTTCATAACCCCTTCTTGAAGGTCAGAGACAACATGGTTTAATCTTTGTAATGGTGCTGTAAATTCGCTCTCGCGCTGGTTTCTTAAAATCTGTAAAAGTTGGTTTCTTGTTAAAACAAGCTCTGAGACCATTGTCATCAAGTCTTCTAGAACATCAACATTTACACGAAGCGATTGAGTAACAGCAACTTGTTCTTTTTTTGCTTGAGGCTCTTGGCTCTTGGCAACTGCTTTTGGTGCAGGAGGCGCAACAGCTTTAACCTCATCTTCGTCATCGTCTCCATCTTCGCCTTCATCGTCTTCGTCTTCAGCTTTTTGCTGACTTGATTCAGAAAGACCAAGAGCATCTGCAACAGCAGCTGTCTGGCTTGCAGGAACAGGGGTGAAAATATCATCTTCTTCTGGCTCTTCCCCAGAAGCTGCCTTTTCAATGGCATCAAGTTTTGCGATTAATTCACTGTCATCGCCATCTCCTTCGCCACCGGTTTGTTCGATTAAATCGACAATTTCTTTAATGCGATCAAGAGATTCTAAAATAATTGTCACTGAATCACTTTGAACTCCTAAAACGCCATCTCGGTACAGACCGAACACATTTTCTGCGTGGTGCGCAACTTTCTCTAATCTTGACAACCCTAAGAAACCACAGGTTCCTTTTACAGTATGGACAACTCTAAAAATATTGCCCAAAAGCGCTTGGTCATTTGGATTTTGTTCTAACTTAATAATATCTTGGTCAAGAATGTCTAAGCTTTCTCTTGTTTCAACCAAAAACTCATTAATTAAATCATCCATATTTCGTTCCTTTTGTAATCAAAGATATAAGAAATTGCACTGTTCAGATTCGTGACAATGTATAGAATATACGCTCAGATATTAAGCTTACATTAACAAAGAAAAATTTGTTATACTTATATTATACTCCAAGGTGGTTAACACAATATTACGAAGCCGTTAAATGTATAAAAACCTTGTTTTCTCCATCTTTTTTATGATCTAACAACACACCATACTGTTCACAAATCAACTTAGTAACACGACCATGAACCGTTTTAGGGTCAAGTTCATCTTCAGATAAATCAGAAAACGCAGCCGGTAACATATTTTCTTTAAATGTTAAACGATCGCCAGCAACTTCAATTTCAAATTTTAACGGCTCATCTTGAATAACTCTAAAGGTCATTGTACCGCCAATACCAAGACCATCGGCCGCTAAAAACATAGCATTAAGCAGACATTTCAACATTCCTCTTGGCGGTAAAACAGATGTCAAAACGGGGGCGTCTTCCCAAATAAAATCAGCCTTTCCAAGTGCCATATATTCACTAAAAATTGATTTAATATCAGCTGGCTTGACATCACTGCCAGCACCAGAAGCACCATAGGCCAAGCGATATAATTTTAAATAAGCACTTGATTTCTTGGCACTATCCGCAATCAAATCAACAGCATCAGCACCATCAACAAGCCCCATCTCTTCGATTAACTCAACACCATTTGAAATTGCACCAACAGGGCTAATTAAGTCATGGCAAATGCGTGAGGATAAAAGTTCTAATATCTTTGTGGAAAACTGTGTCATCTATATCGTCTCGGCTAGAATTTTGAATTATTTAGAGCCACTAAGAATTGGGCTCAAGATCAATAGATATAAGATGAAGCAAGCAACGCCCTTTGTCAAGATAGACAATTTTTATTTTCTGAATACATCCTATAATTATGACTAACAGCAAGGATTACTAGCTGATGAAATGAAAAAATATTCATATTTAGTAAAACTTAAACTTGATTTATTATGTCTGAGTTGCTATTTAAAAGAACCTTGATAAATACGAGCTATTTATTAAGAACAAATGGTCTGGGCGTGTGGTGGAATTGGTAGACACACAGGACTTAAAATCCTGAGAACGTATGTTCGTGGGGGTTCAAGTCCCCCCGCGCCTACCATGATCTTAAATATTTCTTTAAAATCAATAAGTTTAAGTTTTAACACTTTGTGGTGAGCCACAAAAGTGAGACAAGACATGGTGCAAAATCCAACTTGTTTAAACACCTATAGCCAGCCTATAAAAAAATTATAAAAATAAATTTTGCCGCAACCAACTTTCGACCTAAGTCGATTTTATAACAAAAATAAAATCGAAAGGTCTAAATGAGATGACACAGAAAATTGCAATTATTACCGGATCAGGATCTGGAATGGGTGCGGCCACAGCCAAGAAATTTGTCAAAAATGGTTTCAAGGTTGTTCTAAATGGGCGTACAAAATCAAAATTAGAGAATATCTCTGAAGAAATTGGCATGGACAATGTTCTCATTGTTCCTGGTGATGTATCAAACCCTAATGATGTTGAAAATCTAATTAACAAAACAATAGAAACTTTTGGGCGTTTAGATGTTTTAGTCAACAATGCAGCTATCGCTATTTTCAGCCCTATCGAAGATTTATCATTAGAAGATTGGAACAAACAGCTATCCATTAATGCAACAGGAACGTTCTTAATGATTAAACATGCTATTCCTTACCTAGAAAAGACAAAGGGTTCAATCGTAAATGTATCGTCTGTCTCTGGCCTTGGCGGAGACTGGACTGGCTTTGCCTATGATGCAACCAAAGGTGCTATTAATTTAATGACAAAAGCACTCGCCCTTGATTTTGCCAAGAAAGGTGTGCGTGTAAATGCCGTAGCCCCTAGCTTAACGGACACTGATATGGCCTCTTTCGCAATCGACAACAATGATATTTTAAATAAATTTAAAAGTCGTATTGCTATGAAAAGGCCAGGAAAACCAGAAGAAGTTGCTGATGTTATTGCCTTTTTAGCAAGTGACGAAGCACGCTTTGTTACAGGAACAATCCTCCCAGTTGATGGCGGTTTAAGCGCATCCAATGGGCAACCGAATATGTCTGAATAACTAGAAATTATATATTCTGACCTCTTCAAAAAATCACTAAATGGGGTCAGAGTATATTTTTTATTTTAAAATCAAACCAACATTAATTAACTTATTCAGGCAATGTATTCTCTACGATATGAGGGTTTGCATCAACAGATTCAAATAACGCATATAGCTCTTGGATAACCTTGTCCAAATCTTCTTCGCTTGTAGATCTTGCAACCAAAGAAACAGATGGTTTGGCATTTTTAAAAGCTGGATAACTCCCGATACTCACACTTGGCCAAGCGTTAACAATTTCCGTTAAACGATCTGCAATCATGCTCTCGCCCGTATTGCCCTCAACCGTTCTTGAGACAACTTTTTTACCGCCAGCTAAACTCGGCAAAACAAAATGAAGCATGCCTTGCATAATCTTTGGCACGCCTGCCATGACATGAACATTTTCTAACTTAAAACCAGGTGCGCCCGAAACAGGGTTTGGAATAAGGGTTGAGCCTTCTGGCACCATTGCCATTTTAAGACGTGCAGGTGTGACCTGCCCTTCTAAATAATAATCTTCCAGCATTTTAACGGCTTCTGGATTTAAAACACATTTTTTTCCAAAGGCCTTACCAATACATTCACTCGTGATATCATCATGGGTGGGGCCAATCCCGCCAGTTGTAAAGACATAGTCAAATTTAGCTGATAAAGTTTGTGTTGTTTCAATGATTTCATGTTCATCATCAGGGATAACACGAACTTCCGCCAACTGAATGCCATACTCGTTTAGATTTTCAGCGATGTAAGATAAATTCTTATCTTTGGTACGCCCCGATAAAATTTCATCGCCAATTAGAATTAAAGCTGCTTTATATGTTTTTTCTTTATCCATTTGATAAGTTGATCTATACCTTGTTTTTAACTATGTTGAATATACTTATTTTATAAAACAAATATAGAGATTACAATTATGAATGCAAAAGCTTCTCAAATAAAAATTCACAATGCAGCCGAATTTGATGGTATGCGAAAAGCTGGACGTCTGGCGGCGGAGACTTTAGATTTCTTAACACCACACGTAAAACCAGGGGTAACAACAGCCGAGCTGGATGATTTAGCGCATAACTATATCATCGAAAACGGTGCTGTGCCTGCACCGCTTAATTATCGTGGCTTTCCAAAATCAATTTGCACATCGGTCAATCACGTTGTATGTCATGGGATTCCCGGCGATAAAAAATTACGTGAAGGCGATATTGTTAATATTGATGTAACAGTCATTCTTGATGGCTGGCATGGCGACACAAGCCGTATGTTTATGATCGGTGACAAAATCCCTGTAAAGGCGAGAAATTTGATTGATGACACTTATGAAGCCATGATGCGCGGTATTGAAGTCGTTAAACCGGGGGCAACTTTGGGCGATATTGGTCACGCTATTCAAAGCTTTGCTGAAGGCAAGCGTTACGGTGTTGTTCGTGACTTTTGTGGTCATGGTTTAGGCGAAGTGTTTCACGCCCCGCCTTCTGTCCTACACTATGGTGAGGCTGGCAAAGGAACTGTTTTACAAGAAGGTATGTTCTTCACAATTGAGCCGATGATCAATACTGGCGATTGGCAAATAAAAGTTCTATCTGATGGCTGGACAGCCGTTACAAGAGACCGTTCTTTATCAGCGCAGTTTGAACATTCCCTTGGTGTTACAGCCGATGGCTATGAGATTTTCACGCTTTCTCCAAAAGGATGGCACAAGCCACCATATGATTAAATCATGAGTGATAAAAACCAATTTGATGATGTTTTTTCTGATGATATCCTCTCTTATATCAAAGGGGATAGCGAGACCAATCCTTTTGAAAAACAATCAAATCCGCCCGCTTCTGAGAACAAAGAAGATCAAGAACAGCCAGCGCAAGATAGTGATTTATTCCCGACAATAAATGATAAAGTCGATACAAAACCTATCGCTTCCGATAGTAAAGACCACCGCCATGGTCACAGACAGCGCCTTAGAGAAAGATTTTTAAAAGGCGGCGCAGATGCCATTGCCAATTATGAATTGTTAGAGCTCATTCTCTTCCTTGCGATCCCGCGCAAAGATGTAAAGCCTTTGGCAAAAGAACTTCTTAGTAAATTTGGCACGTTAAATGATGTACTGTGCGCTACCGTAGATCAGCTTACCCAAGTTAAAGGGATTAGCGAGACAACCGCCACACATTTTAAGGTTATACAAACCGCCACCCATAGGATTTTGTCCGAGCAAATTCAGAATAAAAATATCATCAGCTCATGGCAGTCCTTACTTGACTACTTACAAACCGTTATGGGGCCTTTAAAAAAGGAACAATTTAGAATTCTGTTCCTGGATAAAAAAAATGCCCTTATCGCTGATGAAATTCAACAAGAAGGCACGATTGACCACACCCCTGTTTACCCAAGGGAAGTCATGAAGCGTGCTTTAGAATTACATGCCACAGCCCTGATTCTGGTTCACAATCACCCAAGTGGTGATCCAAAACCATCAAAAGCTGATATTGACATGACAAAAGCGATTGTTGATGCTGGAAAGAATTTAGGGATCGTAATACATGATCATTTAGTCATTGCGAGAAGCGAATATGTAAGCTTTAAATCGCTTGGTTTACTTTAATGGGGCTACTTTATTTTGGCTGGCTTTAATTCGCTTTACTTTAGTAATGAAAAGCGAGCTGATCGCTCCCCCCGCCATTTGGATAACCATACATCATCACAATAAAATTACCATTTTGATCACTTGCGGTAATGCTACTCTTGATATGGCGAAGAAGTTTTTTATAAAGTTCAATAACCTCTGCACGATCCCAATAGAGCATTGTGATGTCATCAACAACACGAACCGAAACTGTATTTTTTAGTGTTGCATCCGCACTTACGCTTGCAGGGCTTGCACATAAAAACGCGAATAAACAGATGAATAAATATAAAGCTCTCTTAAACATAGATGTTTAACCTTAGATATTCGCCTAATTTGATATTTTTACTTGAGCGGGCGCTCATTTTTCAAAAGACCTTGAAAAAGATACAAACAAGACGGCTTCAGAATCGACAAAAACACTGAAACAAAATTGATAATTAATTGATTTAAAAGAGAACTCTTTATAGCAGAAAACAAGAACTCTTTAGCCAGAATGACTAATATTTAAGCTAATTGATTCGCCATAATTTGTTAAGGATTAGTTTTTAACGATGCGCTAAACGGCTCAAGAGCGAGACCTACTCTGTCTTTTCCTTCTCACTCATTAGAAGAGCGTAAGGGCGCAACCCATCAAACTGATATAGAATAATCATCAAGCTAACCATCATCGGAATACATAAAATCATCCCAATAATACCCCATAGGCTTCCCCAGATCGCAAGCGATAGTAAGATCACTAAAGGACTTAGATTCAATGAATTACCAAAAAGTTTAGGTTCAATAATATTCCCAATGATAAAGGCAACGGCAACCAAACCACCTAAAACTACGAGCGCTGAGCTAAAATCGCCGAACTGAACAAGCGCTGCAAACACTGGCAATGCCGTTCCGATAAAGGGCCCAACATAAGGAATAAAGTTTAACAAACCAAAGATAAGCGCCCAGAAAACGGCATTATCAACCCCCATAATAACCAAGACAGCATAGCCACAAATCCCCATTCCGATTGAGGCCAAAGTTTTCAAACCAATGTAGCTTTCTAATGAGCGGCCAACTTTTTGTAAAATATCTTCTGCATTTTTACGATTTTCTTTTTTCGGGAATAAGGCCTTTAATTTCCAAGAAAAGCTTGATTGTTCTAAGAATAAGAATGCTAAATAGATTAAAATTGTAATTGTCATGGTCGCAACTGAACTAACGGCCGCGACGATCCCAGCTGCTAAGCCACCAAAATTAACCTTTTTGACAATATCTCTTGCCCCAGAGAGATCAACGGTTCCAAATTTTGCCGTAAACTTATCAATAAAGATATTGATGTTGGCTTGATAGGCTGGCGCTTGCTCGATAAAGGCTTGAACATTATCTTTTGTCACTTGAACAAAGCCTGCGACCGCCAATGTGATCACAACAAAGGCCAAAAACAGCGATGTCTTTTCAGAAAATGTCGTCATATTGACAATTTTGTGGGCGAGCGCATTAATCAAATACCAAAAGAATGTCGCAATCACAAAAGGAATTATGATTGATTTACCGATAACAAGCAGATAACCAAGCATAATCATGCTCGCAAAGAAGAAAAAGCTGTTTTGTAAGAAATTCATTTTAGAATCATTATTTACGGGCATTTGAATATCCTTTAACGTTATCAAGTAATAAAAAGAATCACTTTTAATATGAATGAATTAGGCAAATGATACCACGCTACTCAAAACCATCAATGCGAAATATCTGGAGCGATGAGAATAAGTTTAAACTCATGCTTGAGGTCGAAGTTATTGCTTGTGAGGCAATGGCAAATTTAGGACAAATCCCAAAAGACGATTATAAAGAGATTAAGGAAAAGGCATCTTTTTCCGTTGATCGTATTCGTGAGATTGAAAAAGAAGTGCATCATGATGTCATCGCTTTTTTAACCAATGTCGCTGAAAATGTTGGCCCCGCTGCCCGTCATATTCATCAAGGCATGACCTCTTCTGATGTGCTTGATACGGCCTTTGCCATGCAATTAAACCAAGCTGGAAAACTTATTTTGGTTGCCTTAGAAACATTAATTGAGAAATTAAAGGCACAAGCTGAGAAACATAAACACACGCTTTGCATTGGTCGCTCTCATGGTATTCATGCCGAGCCAACAAGCTTTGGTTTAAAACTAGCTGGTCATTACACAGCCTTTGAACGTCACAAAGAACGCCTTGTTGCAGCCATTAAGGATGTCTCTACAGTTGCGCTATCTGGAGCGGTTGGAACATTTGCAACGCTAAACCCGAAAATAGAAGAATTTGTCGCCGATCAACTTGGCTTTGAGGTTGAAAACCATTCAACACAAATTATCCCAAGAGACAGACATGCGCATTTCTTTTGTGTGCTTGCGAATATAGCAAGTAGCTTAGAAAATCTAAGTACAGAAATCAGGCACCTACAGCGCAGTGAGGTTAGAGAGGTATTTGAATATTTTGATCGCGATCAAAAGGGTTCATCTGCCATGCCACATAAGAAAAACCCTGTTTTAAGTGAAAATATTACTGGCCTAGCCCGTGTTATTCGGTCCACTGTGATCCCTGCTTTAGAGAATGTAACGACATGGCATGAACGTGATATATCGCACTCATCAGTTGAGCGAATTATTGCGCCCGATGCAACACAAGCGTGTGAATTTGCACTCTACCGCATGGCTGGCGTCATTGAAAAAATGATTGTTGATGATGAGCGCATGCTCAAAAATATTGATCTTTTAAGAGGTTTAATCTTTTCACAAAAGATGTTACTTGCCCTCACACAAAAAGGGTTAAGCCGAGAAGTCGCTTATAAGATCGTTCAAAATGCCGCTATGCAAGTTTGGGATGACGATAATTTAACTTTTTATGATATACTAATGGAAGATGCCACAATTAAAGAGCACTTTAGCAAAGATGAATTGGATAAAATCTTTGATCTGTCATCTTATTTAAAAAATATCGATTATATTTGGAATAAAATCTTTAAGAACTAGATTATAAATACAATGCCTAAAAATAAGAAAAATGTACAAGCCGGACTGGCTGGAAAAATCATCATTGCAATGCCTGCAATGAAGGATTCACGTTTTCAAAAAACCATTATCTATATGCTAGAACATAATGAAAAAGGCGCAATGGGACTTGTTTTAAATAAGCAATTGGGCGAAGTGACCTTATCTGATCTTTTCAAGCAAATGAATGTTGAGATTAAAGGTCTTAATAACAATATGCCTGTTTATTTTGGTGGCCCTGTTGAAACAGAACGTGGCTTTATCCTCCACTCTCCTGATCGCTTATATGGGCAATCTAAAACCGTTAAGGGCGGCTTTGCCTTAACAGCAACCACAGATATTTTAAAATCGATCGCCATGGGCGAAGGCCCTAGCAAAATGATTTTTGCGCTTGGCTATGCTGGTTGGTCAGCAGGACAACTTGATCAAGAGATCATGAAAAATGCTTGGCTCCATGTTGAGGCCGATGAAAAGCTAGTCTTTTGTGGTGAGCAAGAAAAAGCCTGGAGCATGGCGTTAAAGAAATTAGGCGTATCCCCAGAGCTATTAAGCGAAGGCTTTGGTACAGCTTAAAAAATCTCATACTTTAATATATAATCATAGATGCTAAAATTAAATGATAAATTTTAGATCCATTTACATTTAAAAACCTTTGATATTTCATAATGCAATGCTATACCTAGCAATATTAATTTATTTTAGGATATATATAGCTATGAAAACAAACACTCTAAATCTTAAATTCTTAGCTCCCTCTGCCTGTTTGATGGTCTTAGGTTTGAGCGCATGTGAAAATAAACAAACATCAAATTACCCGTCTTTTGACGGTGCCATTGAAAGAGTATGTACTGATACTGGCGGTGAATACTATTTCGTAGCTTCAAGACTAATGGAAAATATTAAGCACCATTATTGTAGATTTACAGATGCATCAACAGAACAAATTGATCGTTTTGAAAGCGAAATACAAAGCCTTAATATTGAAGACGCTTCAATT
Source organism: Rickettsiales bacterium (assembly GCA_002720935.1). GTDB lineage: Bacteria > Pseudomonadota > Alphaproteobacteria > Micavibrionales. Next base: position 22,935 of record PBIV01000015.1, read on the forward strand.
CGATACTTACAACCTTCAAGTTCAGAACGCGTAACAGCTATTTCACCAGATTATTAAGGACTTATAGTTTATGCCACATTGATTTGGTAAGGGCATAGATCTCGTGATCTGTCCATTTACCGCAAATATTAAGAAATTCTTTGGCTGTGCCTTCATGCGCAAAGCCCATCTTTTCCAAAAGTTTGATGCTAGCCGTATTGTCTTTCATGCAAGATGCCTGAATACGGTTTAAATTAATATCATTAAAGACGAGATCAATAACACTGCTTAAGGCTTCTCCAACATAGCCCTTTCTTAAAAACGGCACAGCACACCAATAGCCAACAACACAAGATTGCTCAAAACCACCGACGATATAACGGATCGAAATACCCCCTACAATTTTGTTATCTTCTTGTCTTTTAATTAGAAAATAAAGCCCTCTTCCATTCTTAGCTTGATCCTCGTAAAAAGCCACACGCTTTTTAAAAGCATCCAATTCAAGAACATCATCATCCCATGTTGGTTCCCATGGTTGCAAATTTTCTCGACTAACTTCTCTTAAATGCGCCCATTCGGCATGGTCTTCTACCGTGTATAAACAAAGATACAAGCGCTCAGTCGCTCTAAAAATAGCCCCTTCATTGACTTGTGATAAATATTTACGGCGCTCTTTATTAAGCTTTTGTCTATCTTTTTTAAAAAATGGCATTACTTAACTCTATTAAAATTAAACGCATCAATCATTATGTCCTGTTTAGGTCCAACAACAGCCAACGCATGATCTTTTGATGATAGTTTTTGTGAAAAATCCTGTAACTCATCAAATGTTACCCTATTAATATGATCCAAAGTTGTTTGTAAATCAAACGTTTTGCCATATTGGGTTAACTGGCACCCCCAATGATCCGCGCGGTTAAAGCTTTTCTCTAAGCCCATTAAAAGGCTTGCTTTTAGTTGCTTTTTTGCCTTATTCAGATCATCTTCTTTTAATGTTTTGGGCATCTCTATAACGCTGTTACACATCAATTTATAACATTGATACGCATCTTCTGGCGATGTGCCTGCATACAGGTTTATTAGCCCTGTATCATTATAACCACTATGATATGAATAAACTGTATAGGCGAGACCATGCTCTTCGCGGATAAGCTGATTTAGATATGAGGAATCGCCATGCCCGAGTAAAATATTATAAAGCTGGCCGACATAATAATCAGGATCCAAATAAGAACAGCCCTCAAAGCCAATTTGAATATGCGCCTGCTCTAAGTCCTTATCCCTAAAAACCTTATCACGAGATAGATCGATCTTAGGTTTAGGATTAATCTCGCCCTTATTAAGATCAAACAACGCCTCGGTGCGTTTACAAAGCTCATCATGATCAATATTCCCCACCAAAACCAGTTTTACATTTTTGGTAGTGTATTGATACTTAATAAAATTATTTAAAGATTTCTTATCAAAACTTTGCAGGCTGTGTTGTGTCCCTAAAATAGTTCTCCCCATTGAATTTTGACCAAAGGCAACCTCATAAAGATCATCATCAACCAAATCTTCTGGTGTATCTAGATAAAGAGCTATTTCTTGCTCAATAACTTTTTTCTCTTTTTCCAATTCAATATCGGAGAATTCAGAGTTTTGAATAATGTCCGCCAAAATATCTAAGCATTGAAAACTATCTTCTGAAAGACAGCGCAGATAATAGCTCGTATTTTCTTTTGATGTGTAAGCATTCATGTAAGCGCCCATATTATCAACCGTTTGTGCGATATCCAATGCACTGCGTTTTTTTGTTCCTTTAAACAACATATGTTCTAATAGATGCGCGAGACCGTGCTCATGCTCTTGTTCATGACAAGCTCCCACATTATTCCACAGCCCAATCGTCACAGATGGGGCATCTGGCAAATACTCACTAACCACCTCTAGGCCATTTGATAGGATTGTGCTTTTTAACATTTATTTGCCCGCAAATTTTGATGATATTGTTTCTTTAAGCAAGCTCACATCAGCTTCTAAAATCTCTACGCGCTCTTGCTTACTTTCCAAATCAGCAATAAAATCAGGCTTATCTGGAACTTGATCTAATGTTTTTTGAATTACGTCAGGGAATTTTGCAGGATGCGCACAACATAATGAAATATAAGTGCAATCATCAGCCTCATGGATTTCTTTATCTTTAAACACACCATAGACACCAGTTGCACTGTGCGGATCTAGCATATAATCATAGCGCTCATAGATATCTTTTATTGTTCGTTCAGTATCGTCATTTGAACAACGATAGGCCTTCATAATATTGGCAAATTTTGCTTTTTTATCTTGATCAACACTATAGCTTCCCTTGGTTTTTAGTCCGCTCATAGACTGGCTTACAAGGGCGCTATTATGACCAAGAAGCTCATATAAAAAGCGCTCAAAATTGCTTGAGATTTGTATATCCATGCTTGGGCTTGGTGTTTGTGTTACAACCCCTGTTTTCATCTCTCCTGTTTGAAAGAAACGAAATAGTGAATCATTCTCATTGGTCACAGCAATTAATTGATCAATTGGCGCCCCCATTTTTTTAGCATAGTAGCCAGCCAATATATTGCCAAAATTGCCCGTTGGCACCATAACTTTTAAAGGCTTGCCCGCTTGCTTAGCTCTTAAGCTTGCATGAAAATAATATGGGATTTGGGATAAAATGCGCGCCCAGTTAATTGAATTAACAGCCGTTAGTCCAAATTGATCTCTAAAATCCTCATCGCCAAAGGCTTGCTTAACCATGTTTTGGCAATCATCAAAACTGCCCTCCACGGCAATGTTCAACACATTCTCATCCAAAACTGTTGTCATCTGCTTTCGCTGAATTTCTGAGGTTCTGCCATGGGGATGTAAAATAACAATGTTCAAATAATCCAAGCCTCGACACCCTTGGATTGCAGCAGAGCCTGTATCGCCAGAAGTAGCGCCCAAAACGGTACGCTTACCCACCTCTTTTTTTGATAAGCTATGCTCGAATAAAAGCCCTAAAAGCTGTAAAGCAACATCCTTAAAAGCCAATGTCGGTCCGTGAAAAAGTTCTAAACAATAAAGGTCATCATCCAATTTCTTTAAAGGCGTAATCTCATCATGAGTAAAATTTGAATAAGCTTTATCAATAAGCTTTGTCAAATCGTTGGCTGATATCCAGCCATCAAGAAATTTAAACATGATTGCATGAGCAATGTCTTGATAGGGTTTTGTCTTAAAACTCTCTATTTCAGTTTTTGAGAATGTTGGAAATTCATTTGGGATAAAAAGCCCGCCATCACGTGCCAACCCTTCCAATAAAACATGATCAAAAGAACGATCCTGATCACCGCCCCTTGTGCTTGAATAGGTAATCAAGATGCCATCTCTCTTTCGCTTTTTTTGTGATAGAGATAGTAATAAAGGAGTAAGAACACAAAAACAAAAGCCATGGTGTACCAGAATATCGCATATTTAAAATGATTATTTGGCAAATCCGTGCTCAGCTCATGAGGCATTAAATCTGGTGTGATTTTGCTTTCCACTTCAAAGATAAACGGAACAAATTGATCTACATCCCGATTGGTACTTTCAATATATGAGTTGGCATCCAACCAATAAATATTAGTCATAGAAAAATCATTGTCATTTTGGAACATGCCCTGATATGGGAAGATTTTTAAATAGCCAGATACAGCCACATCATCTGACAGGTTAAGCTGATCTAAGACGGCATTTAAATCTAAATTTTGCCCTTCTAAAAAGCCCAAATTCACAATGATTTGATCGCCATTTTCTAAACTCGCGATTGTGATTAGCTCTGCGCCGACAACCCCATCTCTTGTTTTAGGTATTAAAAGTTTATAGCTATTTTGATCAAGCGTTAGACGCGCATCCACGCTGCGATAGCGCCATTGAAAGGCATTATTTTCGATAGAAGAAATATTCTCAACCAACGAGACAGGTTCTTGTTTCTTTGCCTCTTCAATGGTTAGAATTAAATTCTCTTTCCATTGCATTCTTGCTGTTTGCCAAGACCCCATAGCCAACAGACCCAGAAAGACTATTCCAAGCATTATATAAAAAAAGGTTTTTTTGAAAGCATCAAGCATAAGAGTTTATTCCTGATTAGATTTAGCGTTAAGAAGGCAGAGCGCCTCAATATATATAAAAGTTTATTCGCTTTTATTGGGATCGTCCAGTTCTTCCTTATCATTCCACATATCAGGGCGATGATGATAGATCAAAACCATGACATAGGCCTTAGCAGGGCGAAGGGCAAGTATTGTGAAGCCAACACCAATGATGCTCCATAAAATGAAATGCACCCATAAGGCAGGCTCTAAATAATAATCTACTATGAGAGCCAAAGGAACGAGCAAGAAACCAAATAAAAAGATCAGCAACACTGCTGGTCCATCACCATTATCGTTATTCGCAATATTCAAGTTACATTGAGAACAGCGATCTTTTAATAGAATAAGGCCTTTATAGATGCTCCCCTCGCCACAACGAGGACAACGACATAAAAGGCCTTTTTTCAAATTATTCCAAAATACAGATTGTGTATTTAAATTCTGGTTTTCTTGCTCAGAAGACAAAATTATTCCTCTTTGTTATAAATGGGTTTGATTAACCACCCCACCAGTAAACAGCAACAAATAAGAACAACCAAACAACGTCAACAAAGTGCCAATACCAAGCAGCCGCTTCAAAACCAAAATGGCTCTCTTTTGTGAAGTGACCTTTCTTGGTTCTAAAATAACAAACCGCTAAGAAGATAGCCCCAACAAGAACGTGAAAACCGTGGAACCCAGTTGCCATGTAGAATGTCGCACCAAATACGTTATCCGAAAAACCAAAAGCAGCATGACCGTATTCATACATTTGAAAGCCTAAGAAGATAACGGCGATCAAAACTGTTAGACCCGTTGCTTTTGCAGCCTTGTCCATATTGCCTTCAACCATTTCATGGTGTGCCCAAGTCACAGTACAGCCCGATAAAAGAAGCAACATTGTCATTAAAAACGGTAAATCCAGCGGGTCAAATGTCTCAACACCAACAGGAGGCCAAACACTACCAATGGCTTCAGTTGGAGACAGGCTAGAATGGAAAAACGCCCAGAAGAAAGCAACAAAGAACATCACTTCTGAAGCAATAAACAACGCCATACCATAGCGCATACCAATTTTGGCAACAGCCGTGTGAGCTTTTTCAGTTACTGCCTCAAAAATCACATCTTTCCACCAAAAAATTGCGATAAGCACTAAAGAAACAAAACCTAAGATCAGCCCTTTAAGACCGACTGGAAAGCCCATAAATTCAACATCATGCATGAACATAACCGCACCAGCTGCCGTAATACCAGCCGCAATTGACGCTAAAAAAGGCCACGGGCTTGGGTTTACGAGATGGTAAGGGTGTGGTTTTCCTGTTGTTCCATATTCTGGTTTATTTGCCATTATTTTATCCCATAGTGATTAAATTGAAAAATCAAAGAATGTTTGTAAAGTTAGTATCGCTATATTTCAAGCAAAAGTCTAGCCCCATAGCTTAAAATTTAAAGATTAATTTAAAGCTAATATCATTCATTAGCGTTATAGAATTCAGCGATAGAACTGTCAAGATCTTCGCTATCTGCTTTAAAGAAAATATAAGAGAGTGTGATTGTTTTAACTTCTTTTGTGAAAACATCCCTATCCATTTCTGGATCAATATAAAAATAAACAGGCATATCAACGCGCTGGCCTGATTCTAGAACTTGGCGATCAAAACAAAAACACTGAATTTTCTTAAAATATTTGCCAACCTTTTGTGGATTAACATTAAACACAGCTGTGCCCGCAACTGGCTTGTTGGATAGGTTTTTAGCAGAAAAAGAGATTAAGCCACCTTGCCCTAATTTTACATCAACCGAATTTTGCTCCGCCTTAAAATCCCACGGCAAGTCAGGAGATGTCTCTGCTTGAAACCGAACCGTGATTGTACGATCAACTATCTCATCAGGGAGCTGTGAGGATTCGCCTGTTGTGCCTGCATAGCCAGTGACTTTACAAAACAGGTTATAGAGAGGCACAGATGCAAACGCCAAACCCACCATAACAGCCACAAGTGCTAATAGAGATAATAAAACTTTTAGATTATTTTTATTGCGATTTTGATAGTCCATAGAAAAACTTAGCTCATGCGCGCTAAAGTAAGCGCAAACAACCCAACCATCATCACAACCAAAAGCAGAAGAATAAGATAATTCTTCGTTTTGTTTTTTTCATGAATAGGAGAGCGTGACATCTTAAAAAATCCTTTATTAAATTTTATCAATGACCATAAATGTGAAGATTAAGAAGAGATATAAAATTGAATATCCAAACATCTTCTTCGCATATTTATAAGACCCAGTTGCCTCTTTCAAAACCGCAACAGAGCTTATAATGAATATAAGATTTAATATAGTTGCACCGATTAAATAAACAAGCGACACCATATCTAAAAAATAAGGCGCTATTGTGATTGGAACAAGAAGAAGTGTGTAGGCCAACATTTGAATTTTTGTTGATTTTTCGCCCGCTGTCACTGGCATCATTGGAACCCCAGCCTTTTTATACTCTTCTGATTTAAACAGTGCTAACGCCCAAAAATGAGGCGGTGTCCACATGAAAATAATCATGAATAAAACAATTGATTCAAGAGAGACTGATCCTGTTACTGCCGCCCAACCAATCATCGGAGGAAACGCCCCAGCAGCCCCGCCAATAACAATATTTTGCGGCGTGCTACGCTTTAACAACATTGTGTAAATATAGCCATAAAAGAAGGATGCAAACCCAAGTAAGAATGCCGCCACCCAATTTGAGGCTAGCCCCAAAAAGCCGATTGAAAATAGCGTTAAAAAGATGGAGAAAAAAAGCACATCTTCTTGTAAAATTTTACCCGCGGGAATAGGACGATTTGACGTTCTTGACATCATCGCATCAATATCACGATCATACCACATATTAAAAGCACCAGAAGCACCAGCACCGATTGCAATTGCCAAAATACTGATCATGGCCAAATATGGATGGATTGTGCCTGGCGCCATAAATAAACCAACGGCAGCCGTAAAGACAACCAAGCTCATAACGCGTGGTTTTAACAAAGAGAAATAATCTTTTGGTGTTGCCTCAAGATGAGGAGCAACTTGTGATATTTTTGAGTGCGTATTCATAACACGCCTATCCTATATAAGTTCTTTTAAAAATGCTAGCCCCATATGATCATTTTTAAAAAGGGCTGAATGACAGTAATTTAAGCGCATAAAAAAAGCCGATTTTACTCGGCTCTTTTTATTAAAATTATTTAACTGTCGGTTGGACATCAAATTGGTGGAATGGAGGTGGTGATGACACTGTCCATTCTAAGGTATCTGCACCCTCGCCCCAGTAATTATCTTCGGCTTTGCGACCAAATATAAAGGCATGGGCAACCACGATGATAAATAGAAGAACCGATGCACCAGAGATATATGACCCATATGATGCAATCTCATTCCAATAGTGATACGCATCAGGGTAATCTGGAATACGGCGTGGCATACCAGCAAGACCAAGGAAGTGCATTGGGAAGAATGTTAAGTTAACCCCAATAAATGTCATCCAGAAATGAAGCTTACCTAAAAACTCAGAATACATTTTACCGCTCATCTTACCAAACCAGTAATAGAAACCAGCAAAGATCGCGAATACAGCACCAAGTGATAATACATAGTGGAAGTGAGCCACAACATAATATGTATCATGTAAAATAAGGTCGATACCCGCATTGGCTAACACAACTCCTGTTACACCCCCAACTGTGAATAGGAAAATAAATCCAATTGCCCACAACATTGGTGTTTTAAACTCTAATGAACCACCCCACATTGTCGCAATCCAAGAGAAAATCTTAATCCCTGTTGGAACCGCAATAATCAAGGTCGCTGCTGTAAAGTAAGCCTGTGCTTGGAAATCAATCCCTGTTGTGAACATGTGGTGAGCCCAAACAACAAAGCCAACAAAACCAATTGCAACCATCGCATAAGCCATTCCTAAATATCCAAAAATTGGCTTATTTGAAAATGTTGAAACGATGTGCGATACAATACCAAAGGCAGGCAAAATCATAATGTAAACCTCAGGGTGACCAAAGAACCAGAATAAGTGCTGGAATAAAATTGGATCGCCACCTGCAGCCTCATTAAAGAAGTCAGTGCCAAAGTTACGGTCTGTTAAGAGCATTGTGATACCGCCCCCTAATACAGGAACAGCTAATAATAATAAGAATGCTGTTACTAACATCGCCCAAACAAACAGTGGCATTTTATGCAATGTCATGCCCGGTGCGCGCATGTTAAAGATAGTTGTGATGAAGTTTGCAGCCCCTAAAATCGAGGACGCCCCCGCTAAGTGAAGCGCAAAAATCGCCATATCGACCGACATATCAGGATGCCCCAGCATCGCAGATAATGGCGGATAAATTGTCCAACCTGTACCAGCACCATTACCAACAAGTGCAGACGTCAAAAGAAGTAAGAAAGCAGGAACAATCAACCAGAATGAGATGTTGTTCAGCCTTGGGAAAGCCATATCTGGCGCCCCAATCATCAATGGAACAAACCAGTTATCAAACCCACCGATTAGCGCTGGCATTACAACAAAGAAAACCATGATCAAACCATGGGCAGTAATAAATACGTTCCATTGCTGACCATCAGCCATGAATTGCATGCCTGGGTCTTGTAATTCTGCGCGCATCGCCATTGATGCTAAACCACCAATAATCCCTGCAATAATTGAGAAGATAATGTAGAGCGTACCAATATCTTTGTGGTTCGTAGAAAAGAACCAACGTGAGAAAAATCCTGGTTTATGATCTGCCATAACTTTTTTTCCTTTACGTCTAATTTATAATTATTTACTAGCGAATTTTATCTTGTTTAAAGTATCAAGGCTTGCATATTCATCTTGTGCCCAAGAAACCCAATTTTCAAACTCTTCTTTTGAGACAACGCGCACAGTGATCGGCATGAAACCATGACCTGTTCCACAAATCTCTGAACACTGGCCGTAATAAACACCTTCTTTATTAACCTCAAACCAAATCTCATTGAAATGACCAGGAACAGCGTCTTTTTTTACACCAAAGGCAGGAATTGTCCAAGAGTGGATCACGTCCTTACCAGTGATAACAAGGCGTACCTTTGTATCAACAGGAATAACCATTTCTGTATCTGTTTGAAGAAGTCTAGGTTGGCCTTCTTTTAAATCTTCATCAGGCACCATATAGCTTAAGAAAGAGAAATTACCATGATCTGGGTACTCATACCCCCAATACCATTGATAACCAGAGACATTAATTGTCATCTCTGCGTCTTCAACTTGGTGGTGGTGATATAGCAATCTGAATGATGGAATAGCAATAATGATTAAGATAATAACTGGAACAATTGTCCAAATAATTTCAATGAAGATATTGTGTGATGTTTTTGATGGCACGGGGTTTGCCGATTTTCTAAAACGAATCATCACATATAAAAGAAGTGCTAAAACGAATAACGTGATCCCAATAATAATTGGCAAAAGCAATTCATGAAATCTCCAAACATCTTCGTGAATTGACGTTACTGGCGGTTGGAAATTTATTTGTTTTTCAACGGGCTGTGCAGCCAAAACTGTTGGTATAGCAGACATAATAGAGAGAAACGCAACCGTCAAAAAAGACACCAATTTTTTCATTTTTATTACCTTAAATTGAGTTAGTCTAAAACAAGTAAGAAATTTCAAAAACTTCTAACATAAAACCTATACAGATTAAAAGTCCTTGTTTCAAGTCTCATAGTGCTTATTGTAAAAATAATATAGATCAAATGAGGCAAAATCCACACAAAATCAATGTTGTTATTTCAAACAAAATTGGGATAATTACAAATAAAAATGAGAAAGAACTTTGATGGAATCATTCTTAAATAAAAAAATTATCTCTTGGTGTCTGTTTGACTTTGGTAACTCAGCGCATTCAGCGATCATTGCGACCTTTATCTATTCGGTCTTTTTTGCCCGCGTGTTATATGGTGATGAAGTTCAAGGCAGTGCCTTATGGGCACAAATGACTGGAATTGCGGCACTTTGCACAGCCCTCATCTCTCCTTTTGTCGGCGAATATTATGATCAAAAAGACGGCAAAAAGACTGGCGTCATGATTTTTAGCTTTATTACAATTATCGCCACGGCCGCACTTTTTATGTTTGAAAAAGGTGGGAATAGCGCTATTTACGCCCTTATCGTGGCTGGGATTAGTTTTTTTGCCATTGAGATTGCTGTCGCGCTTAACAATTCTCAACTTCTTGATATTTCTACCAAAGAAAACCGTGGTCGCATCTCTGGTTATGGCTGGGGCATTGGCTATATTGGTGGTCTCATTGCGCTTATCATTTCATTGGTCGTGTTTATTGGCCTTGATGGCATGATTGAACCAATTTTAAATTTAAACAGCGATACCCATGAAAATGTAAGGGCAACGACCTTATTTACAGCGTTCTGGTATCTTTTATTCTTAATCCCTCTCTTGATCGTTTTTAGAACAAAGATCAAAGGAAAAACCGTTCCTTTAAAATTGGTTATCAATAATGTTAAAGATACTTTTAAAGATTTAGTGACACTTGAAGATAAAAACCTGATGCTGTTTTTAATTGCAAGTGCGTTATACAGAGATGGCTTAATTACGCTTTTCGCAGTTGGTGGACTTTATGCCGCGGGCACATTCCAGATGAGCTTTAGTGAAATTCTTATCTTTGCGATTGGATTAAACATCATGGCGGGCATTGGTGCGTTCTCATTTGGCTTTATTAATGACAAAATCGGCTCAAAAAAGACGATTATAATTTCACTTATCGGTTTAATTCTTGTTGGAATAGCAACCCTGATCATTACCAGTAAAATCCTCTTTATCGCCCTCGCCCTATTTTTAGGCTTATTTATGGGCCCTTGCCAATCGGCAAGTCGTGTTTTCATGAGTGAATTATCCCCTGAACATGAACAAGCCAAATATTTCGGATTCTATACACTAACAGGTAAATCAATTGCCTTTACAGGGCCTATTCTATTTGGAATTTTGACCAGTGCTTTTGATAGCCAACGCGTTGGTATGTTGGCGGTCATTATCCTGTTATCGATTGGCCTTGCAATCTTGCTAAAAGTCAAAAAATAATGCGAAAACAGTTAATTACCATTTTTGGATCTACATTTCGGCTATCATCTGATGGCTCTAAAATGACGCATGGTAAAGATAATAATATAATAGATACGCTGAAATCCTTTTTATCGTCTCGAGGGCTTGATGAACAATTCCCGCTTGATAACTGGGAGGTTCAATTTATTGATGAAAGCACAGGGGCGCACGCAACCCATGATTTGATCTTAAAAGTTGCGCAAATCTATGAACAAACCGATGACCTAATCGCGATTATAGGTACCGATAGCATGGAAGAGATTTCATTTGGTTTATCTTTGCTTGATCTTAAGTTAGAAAATAAAAACCTTGTTCTAACAGGGGCAATGCGCCCTGCCGATCATTTGGCATTTGATGGATTATCCAATCTCTTGGACACAATCCTTTATTGTGAAACACAAAATAAAAAGCTGGAACACCGCTATTATTCCAATCAATGTGAGCCAAATAAAGTCGCCGTTTTAATTCAAAATACGATTTTTGATGGCGGCCGACTATTTAAATCAAACAGCTCATCCATGCAAGGATTTGAGCAAACAAAAGAGCGCTATGACTTACCAAAATTCAATCCATTATTGTTAAAGAATGCGTTTCCAAATATTCCAATCATCACAACAGCTCTTGGCTTAAAGCCAGATTTCATCAATTTTGAGACCCTTGATGGGCTGGTCATAGCAGGCATGGGAACCTCAAGTTTAAATCAAGAATGGATTGATTATTTAAGACCAAAATCAAGAGATATTCCAATCGCCCTTGTATCTAGATGTCCTTTTGGTAATAATTATGATGATTTAAGCTATATAAATAGCATTCAAAAATATGAAGATTTAGGCTTTCACTTAAACCGCTTTAGAAATCTAAATCCACTTCAAGCAAGACTGCTTTTAGGATATGAATACCTCGACAGACAAAATAGGTAATGCAATGAAATTAAATAAAAATATTTGCTCAAACAACTGTGATGAACGAAAAGAAGGCGCTGAGATCGATATGATCATTATCCATGCAATGGCAATGGATATTAAGGACGCATTAGAGCTGTTATGTGATGAATGCCCCTCTGGCGATCATGGTGCGGTTAGTGCCCATTATGTGATTGATCATGATGGGACAATTTATGAGCTTGTCTCCCCGCTGAAGCGTGCTTGGCATGCAGGAGCCTCACACTGGGACGGGCGTGATAATTTAAATCATTACTCAATCGGGATTGAGCTTTTAAATAAGGACATTAATAATGGCGAGTTTTTTAACAAACCTTTTGAAGATACCCAGATTGAAGCGCTTATCAAATTAATTGAAGCGCTAAAACAAGAATTCCCGATTAAAAATAAATATATTCTTGGCCATCAACATGTCGCACCCTCCAGAAAAACTGATCCAGGGCCAATGTTTCCATGGGATAAAATCAGACACACATTTAAACCGTAAAATTTGCTATGGCTTGATTTCCCGCCCAACTCCTCATACACTTAAAAATAAAAAAGTTTTATGAACAGGAATAATAATGGCGCATAAAAGTCTGCCGACAAAATTTGAGGAAAAGATTGAAAGCATCAAGGATGTTTTTAATGCTTATAATATTAACGGGCTAATTATTTTAAATGAATTGTTCAATAAAGCTTATGATCTAAAACTTAGCCTAGATGAATTTAAGGACATTCTTGTTGAGGGCTATCGCATTAAGTTTGAGCATTATCACAAACTGACCAAAGATTATCCTGCTTTAAAAAAATCATATAAAAGTGGCGAGACCCCAAGAGAGGTTATGGCAGCTTATGTTGAAAACTTCTTTAATGAGTTTTTAAAAATCAAACGAGAAGAGAATAAATGCGGCTATAAAAAAATCTTCCGCACTCTGGATGAAGCCCGAAAAGGAAACCGCCTTTTATATTCAAATATAAGCATCATGCTAAAAGAAAATAAACAGCTTCAAAAGGCTGTAAAACGATTAAAGCTCAAAAACTCAATTTAAAGTGACAAAATTTGCATCTTTTGCTATAGATGAGCTTGTATCAAGTGATCGGATGATTGCAAGAGTATATGCTCTTGAGGAAAGTCTGGGCTCCACGGAAAAAAGATGCCAGTTAACGACTGGTCGCCTTTTTAAAGGTGCAGGAAAGTGGAACAGAAATATACCGCCATGTTTACATGGTAAGGGTGAAATGGTGTGTGTAAGAGACCACCGCTTTTTTAGTAATAAAAAAGGCAACTCTAAACCCCATCTGGAGCAAGACCAAATAGGCATAACACATAAAGTTTTTCCGCTTTGTTGTGCGGGTCGGTCGCTAGAGCTTTGTTGTGAGACAAAGTCTTAGATGAATAATCATCCCTATTCAATTAGGACAGAACCCAGCTTACAGATCACTTGGTACTCTTCTTATCCTTTATTAAATCCATAATCTTATTATAAAGTTACACCCCTTGCGCAAGATTCAATCTTTTTCATTTTTGAAATCATTGAAAGAATCCATCACTTTTGCATATATCATTAATGATAAATCACTGATTTAAGATATTTTATTTATAATAAATTTTGTATTTTGGCGGAAGCGCATATAGGCTCTCAGGGTAAAAACTTGAGTCAATTCCCATTGACAACCCATATAAATCCATGCTATCCCATAAAGTACCAGATCAAAAGAAACTATTCGTTTCATTAAATAAAGATTTTGTACTGAGTTTTTAAAACTCAACTGAAAAGAGCATGAAGAGGAAACCTCAAGCTTATCGTTTGACTTAGCCATTTTGTTTCCTTTATTCGAACAAGCTTTATGGACACGAGCCGTTATGTGTCCTTAGGTTTATCAAAAACTTCTTTATGCTCTCTTTTTTTAATGAAACAGATCGTTTTAAAAGAGCGCTTAATTAAAAGCTGCCTATAGAGATACTGAAGAGAGAAAAGAAAATTCACTAAAAACTTTAAGCCCATGCGAAAGATGCATGAATTTTGAATTTTTAAAGATTGATCTTATAAAGGATAAAGAAATTGGGATTGTTTTTATCAACATATACAAACCGTGTTGACAAAAAGGGACGTGTTTCCTTTCCTGCTTCTTTTCGCTCTGCTTTAGAAAACTCAAATTCGATCGTTTTATTCAAATCACATAATCATGAAGCCATTGAGGGATTTTCCATTGAAAAGATGGAAGATTTATCAAATCGCCTTGATGCCTTTGATATCTTTTCTGATACACAAGATGATTTAGCCACAACAATTTTTGCCGAAGCCATGCCCCTTAATATTGATGGCGATGGACGTATCCTTTTACCAGCAGATTTAATTGAATTTGCACAAATTGATGAAGAAGCTTCATTTATAGGAATGGGGACAAAATTTCAAATCTGGTCGCCTGCTCTTTTAAAAGAAAGAAAAGCCTCTGCCAGAAATCAGGTTAAAGAAAAAAACTTAACGCTGCCAAAGACGGAATCATGATCGCCAATGAAAGACAAAAGCAAGATCGCTAATGTTTCAGATGATCGGCCTCACATACCAGTGATGCTTGATGAGGTTCTTGATACCCTTAATATAGAAGATAAAAAAACTTACGTGGATTGCACCTTTGGCAATGGTGGCTATACAAAAGCTATTTTGGATCAAGCAGACTGCTTTGTTTATTCAATTGATCGTGACCCCAATGTCAAACCACAAGTCAATGCGATTGAGGAAGACTATCCAAACCGCTTTACCTTCCTAGAAGGCACATTTGGCAATATTAAAAATTTATTAGCCGAAAAAAATATTACAAAGATCGACGGTATGGTTTTAGATATCGGTGTTTCTTCCATGCAATTGGATGAGGCAGAGCGTGGATTTTCTTTTAGAAAAGATGGCCCTTTAGATATGCGTATGGGACAATCAGGTTTAAGCGCCGCAGATATTGTAAACACAATGCCCGAAGAAGAGCTTGCCAATTTAATTTACAAATACGGCGAAGAACATAAATCACGCCACATTGCAAAAAAGATTGTTGAGCGTAGGGCCGAGACACCATTTAAGACAACTCTGGATTTAGCGACGACCGTTCAATCCTGCTTCCCGAAATTTACCAAAAGTAAGATTGACCCTGCGACCAAGACATTCCAAGCGTTGCGTATTGCCGTTAATGATGAGCTGGGCGAGTTAGAACGCGCGCTTGAGGCCTCAATAGACCTTCTCAATGAGAATGGGCGTTTGGTTGTTGTAACCTTCCATTCTTTGGAAGATGGCATTGTAAAATCATTTTTGACAAAAAATGCGCTTCCCAAACGCAAACAAAACAAATATGCTGAATATAGTCATCATGACGAAGAGCAAGATGATCCCACCGATAAATTTTTTAAAGTTATTCAGAAAAAACCACTTAGCGCTTCGGATAAAGAGCAAAAGTCTAATCCTCGATCGAGGTCTGCAAAATTGCGTTATGCCACACGCAATGGTAATCCAAGCAATTAAAAAGAGAGGTAAGAGATGATTAAAGAAAAAAAGCAACTTGATACCTATATGAAACTATTTTGGGTAAGCGCCATTGTCATTTGTGGTGCAATTGCTTTTTATGTCAGTCTTGAGGCGCGCCACACTTTAGAAAAATTAGGCCGCACCAATGCTTTAATCGAAGAAGAAAAGCGCAATATTGATATTTTAAAATCTGAATATGCCTATCTATCACGCCCAGAGCATTTAGAAAATCTAATCAAAAAAGATAAATCAAACAGCTATCAAACTGCTTCTTTTGATCAGTTTAAAACGTTAAAAGATTTCCCGATTACGCACGAGATTGAGCCTTTAGCGATTTTTTCTGAAACGATCGCAAGCACATCAAATATTGAGAACTTAGATGTCGAGAAAGCCGAAAAAAGAGCGTTGATCATGAGCAACTTCATTCCAAAGAAAAAACCAATTTATATCCAAGTTGAGCCAACAAAAGCTAAAAATAATGTCTCTGCAGCACAAAATAAGCCAGCGGATACATCATCCGAATTTTTAAATCTTCTTGGTGGTTTAACAAGCAATTAAGAATAACAAAGGTTAGAAATTTTTGATTTTCAATGCCAATATTAAGACAAAAGAAGAAAGATCCAGTTAAGCGCGCAAAAGAACGCCTTGTTCTTTTAATCGCTGTTTTTTTTATTGGGTTTAGTGCAATTTCTTTTCGTTTGGCGGACCTTACCCTTGTTAATGTAACTGAACCTGAAAATATTGAGCTTTCAGAAAAAATCCAAAATATTAAAGAAGACTTTGACGGATTCAGAGCCCCTATTCTGGATTTTAGAAATGAGCCATTGGCTTTATCCCTCCCGTTAAAATCGCTTTATGCCGATACAAAATATATTAAAAATCCAAAGCAAGACGCAAAAGAAATTACAAAACTTTTCCCCTCTTTGGATGAAAAGCGTTTAGAAAAAAAATTAGCCAGCGGTAACCGTTTTG
>PBIV01000016.1 GCA_002720935.1 Rickettsiales bacterium
GCCAGTTTTTAACGCTCCTTCATGGGCGGCAGTATCGATCCCTCTTGCAAGGCCAGAGACGACACAAAAATTATTCTGCCCCAATTGCCCAGCGATTTGTGATGTATAGCGTTTTGCATTAATCGAAGCGTTTCTTGATCCAACAATCGCAAAACAGACCTTATTTAATAAATCTCGATTACCTTTACCAATTAAAACCAAGGGGGCATCGGGGATGTTTTTCAGTGCTTCTGGATAATCTTTATCATCAATTGGTAAAAAGAAAGCATCTTCATTATGCGTGGCTTTAATTTCTGTATCGATATCTTGGGCGCGGGGGAGTTTATAAGAAAATCCTAATTTCTTTGAGGCGTCTTTTTCATGAAGGAAAGAAATAATCTCTTCCACAGTATCAAATTCTTCAAGCAAGAGTTGAGCACGCACAGCACCAATATTTTTAGTCCTTGAAAGAGTGAGCCAATTTTTTAAGGTGTTTTGATCAGGCATTATTCTTCTAAAGTTTCGGCTTTCTTCTTTTTATCAGAACCAATTTTAGGCTCAGTACCATTGGCAAGACGCTTAATATTTTCGCGGTGGCGCCAATATACCAGAATTGCCATGATAACAACGGCATAAGAAAGCTTCGGCGTTCCAAATATAATCATATAAAAAGGAGCAATTGAAACCGCAACCAAAGCGGATAGAGATGATATTTTACCTAAAAACGCAACCAATAACCAAGTCGCAGCCGTTGCCAATCCTACAAAAGGATTAAGCCCCAGTAAAATACCAAGAATTGTTGCAACACCTTTGCCCCCTTTAAATTTTAGCCATACAGGATAACAATGCCCCAAAATAGCACCAAAGGCCGCCAGAGTGGCAATCAAAATACCATATTCAACAAAAATGAAAGCAGGCAAAAAGCCTTTTAGCATGTCTAGAACAAGGGTTAGGGCGGCTACTTTTTTATTGCCAGTACGTAGAACGTTTGTCGCACCGATATTTCCAGAGCCGATGCTTCTAAGGTCGCCTAAATTAAATGCTTTGGTTAAAATAAGGCCAAAAGGGATTGATCCAATAAGATAACTTACCCCAAAAGCCAATAATAAAGTCATAAATGATCCGCTAAATTCCATTTTAAATTCTTTTAATAAAGGTTATATATTGATTTCCTCATAACTTTTTTATCTTAAGTTTTTGAACTATGAAACATATTTTTATTGATACGTATGATATTTATGAAAGAAATTATAAAAAAATACTCTGAAAATGTTGCTGGCTTTATGGGCATTTTAGGCAATATCATCTTGCTAGCACTTGGCGATGTTAATGGGATCAGTGCAGCTGTCTTAGCAATGTTAGCAGGGGTTTGTTTAGCGCGCTTTGGGCATAAAACATGGGGCTACTCTCTTGCTAGTTCACTCTTCATGATCGCCAATGCAATATTAGTTTTTACGCCTTCTTTGGAGCAAAATTTCGCCGTGCAGTTCAGTCTTTGGGTTATTGTCTTTGCGTGGGCTATTGGCACATCACGATATTTTTTTGAAATTAGTGGGTATAAAAAAATAGCCGATATTTGTCAGCCAATTAGCGGGCTTTTAAATGTTATTTTTAAAGTCCCAGGAATGATGTTCGCTTTTCAAGATGGTCAATACATTGTTGGCTCTGCCATTTTATGCTGGATATTCTCAGATGTTCTTGCAGGGCGTTTGCAAGAGAAAATTGGCTTTTTGAAACGAAAGCGAACGGATTAAAAAAAACAGGTCTATCCAACTGCCTTAAGGTAATTCGGCGCATTTAAAGTTGTTTCTTCATTCCGATTATAAACGCTCTTTCCATCAATGATTGTCTCAATGATCGTGCCTGTCATTGGTTTTCCATCATAAGGCGTGTTCTTTGATTTTGAGCGCAATAGACTGGCATCAACTTTCCATCCAAGAGTAGGGCTCATACGGACAAAATTTGCTGGTTTCCCAACTTCAATTTTACCGGCACCTTTTTTATCAATGCCTAAGATTGAAGCTGGCGCGCTGGTAATGGTTGCGATTGTTTTGCTTAAATCAAGTTCGCCTTCATCCATCATATCGATTGCAAGCGAGAAAAGGGTTTCTAAACCAATAGCGCCAAAGCTTGCCTCTTCATAGGGCTGTCTTTTGCTTTCAACATCTTCTGCGCGGTGGTCACTTGTCAGGACATCAATTGTGCCGTCCTTAAAGCCTTCTATAAGCGCAAGGCGGTCATCTTCATGGCGAAGCGGAGGCATTAATTTTGTGAATGTACGGTAATCATCAATATCGTTTTCATTCATTGAAATATAAAAGGCGGCTGTATCACAGGTAATGTTCAAGCCTTCAGCTTTGGCATTGCGAATGAGATCAACCGATTCAGCCGTTGTTATATTACAAGCATGATAACGTGCCCCATTAGAGGAGCGAAGTAAGCGAATATCGCGCTCTAACTGGATAATCTCGGCATCTTTTGAAATACCTTTTAATCCCAATTTGGTGGATAACGATCCATTATTAATCAGACCACTTCCCGATAATGATTTATCATTGGGTGTGTTTAAAATAAGCGCATTAAAATGTTTTGCGTATTTAAATGAGCGCGCCAATAAGCCAGCTGTTTGAATTGAGTTGTGACAGTCTGTAAAACCAACAACGCCGCGCTGTGATAATAAGCCAATTTCACACAAGGTTTGACCATCAAAGTCTTTTGTTAAAGCGCTATAGGGATGAAGTTTTGTAAGCCCAATTTCGTCACTTCGTTTATGAACGAGTTCTGTCTGGGCAATCGTATCTCTAACAGGTTTGCAATCGGGCAGAACAGCCATATGGGTAATGCCACCTTTAACGGCGGCTTGACAAGCGGTATCAAAATCCTCTTTATATTCACGACCCGGTTCGCCCACATGGACACGAAAATCAACCAAGCCAGGGATGATGATTTCATCGGCTTCGGTTTCAATGATTTCGGTTTGGCTATCAATAACATCTTTATGAACATGTTCGCCCATATCCAAGATTTTTTTGTCATTGAAAATAATGCCACCAACAAAGTCACGGGAAAGAGCGGGGTTAATGATGCGTATATTAAGGTAAGCTTTTTTAGTCATTTTATTTTTATCCAATCTTATCTTAAATCTGTGTCGGCTTCATTTGCATGTGTTAAGAGATCAAGGCAAGCCATGCGAACAGCAACGCCCATTTCAACTTGATTTAAAATCACACTGCGGCTTAAGTCATCGGCTAAATCTGTGTCGATCTCGACCCCTCTATTCATAGGGCCAGGGTGCATAACCATTGCATTATTATCGGCATATTCAAGCTTCTCACGTGTCAGACCGTAAAAATAGTTATATTCGCGAATTGATGGTACAGCTTGGCCACTCATACGCTCATTTTGAAGGCGTAACATCATAACCACATCAACATCTTTTAAACCTTCTTCCATTGTCGTATAGGCGGTTGCCCCCATATCTTCTATACCAGAAGGTAATAGGGTCGGCGGGGCAATTACTCGGACTTGGGCGCCCATGGTGGTCAGTAAGATAATGTTAGAGCGCGCAACACGCGAATGTGTGATATCGCCACAAATTGCAACTTTTAAACCTTCTATTTTCTTTTTATGACGGCGGATGGTTAGCGCATCAAGAAGGGCTTGTGTTGGATGTTCATGAAATCCATCCCCAGCATTAATAACTGGACAATCCATTTTACGTGATAAAAGCTTAACCGCACCAGAGGCATGATGCCTGACGATTAAAATATCGGGATGCATTGCGTTTAAGGTCGCTGCTGTATCAAGGAGCGTTTCGCCTTTTTTAATTGAGCTATGGGCGACACTCATATTAATGCAATCTGTACCAAGGCGTTTTGCTGCTAACTCAAAAGAAGCTCTGGTTCTGGTTGAGTTTTCAAAGAACAGGTTGATAACTGTGCGACCTTCTAAAAGGTTAGAGCGCTTATTTTTATTCCTATTTTGGATGACATAGTCATCGGCTCTATCTAATAGATACTGAATGTCATGAGATTTTAAATCATTGATGCCTAAAAGGTGTTTGTGTTTAAACTCATAATCAGGGTAGGGAAGGTTTTGTTTTGTATTCATTTTTTTATCTTTTTGTTTTTAAGTGAACAGTAAAATATATAAAAGCGAGCTGTAAATTTGTGCTAAAACAATAAACATAGCGACAATAAATCCAGGGCCAGCGGGAATGCGGCTACTACTTTGTAACATGCTCTCGCTCTTTCTAATGCGCCCAATAATGACCAGACTATAGCCGATGATAGCGCCAAGAAACGCACCTAAACTCAATGTAATTAAGATATTTGGATATCCAACCCAGAGTCCAATCGCGAAGATAAGCTTTACATCGCCAAGCCCTAAAGTCTCTCGTTTATAGTAATAATTAGCAATCGCACGAATGGTTAAGAGAAACGCGAAACCAACAATTGCACCAACAAACATGTTGTTTAATGAAACAAGCGTAAAATTATTCAGATAATTGAATAAGAATGCTAGAAGGGCTAAGGCCAAAACACCGATATTGGGAAGTTTGAAATGTTTGACATCATAGTAAAAAAGCCAAATTGATAAAATAGAGCTTACCGCTAGAGTAGAAATTAAATAAAAGTCATTCATATCTATCATTTTTCTCAAAATTATAGCCGATTTAAAACGATAAAAATCTTAATCAGCGGTTGAGTCTCATCACTATAGTATGAAAGGTTTTTGACCTCAAGTTTATTTGAAAAGCTTTTATTTTTTATGCGAATATGATTATCTTTTAACAAGTATAACAAAATGATTAATCAATAGCTTTATGTCACATTATAAAATTATATCAGCATCAGGAGATGAGCTAAGAGAGAAAACGCCTATGGAAGCTTGGCTTTCCTTTAGTTTTCATCTTGTTGGTTTAGAAGATGGCGTTTTGAAAATAGCACCCCTTTATGATGCAGAAGAGAATCATTTAAGGGTATTAACACAAGCCCTTGATGAGTGTGGCTTTGTTGTAAAGGACGTTGATTTACAGATTTGGGATCGTGAGAAGCTGTATTTAGAGTTACAACAAGACCATCATTTGGTCTTTGATCGTGCGTATAAAATGTTGGCAAATTTAATAGATGATCCAAAAGATGAACAATCATCTGAGTTATTTGTAGATAGTGTTATTAAAGAAGCGATCCGTTTTGGCTCAAATAAAATTTTGTTTATTTTAAATGAAGATGATAAAACACAAATTACTGAGCCTTCTAACATTGCTTATCTTTTAGAGAAGGGGGCAAAAGAAGTAGCCTATGTTATGCCACAAGCCATAATGAAGGCAATTTTTAAAACGCTCTATAAATTATCAACAAATGATGGTAAGAATGAAGATGGTTTAGTGGAGTATAGTTTTTCATTTGTATGGTTTCAAACGACACATGCGATAAAAATTATTGAGAAAAAGTTAGATAACAATAAAAAAGAAATTACATTAACTATTCAAAACTAATTAAAACTGTATCAAAGACGGTAGCTTAAAATTGACCACGAATTATGAACCAATCATGCCATTAGATATTGTCGGGGGAAGTGTTCCTTACGATAAGTCGAATTTTGAAGATGATATCTATTTCCGTGCCAGCCGTGCGCTTGGCACAAATAACGTTATTTACCAATATAAAATTTTTGATGGGAAGGCATATTTCTTGGCTGTTCCATCACGTGCTTTGGTCAAAGCACCCCTTGGTTTTTGTCCATTGGTAGAAGCTTTGCCAGGCGGAGATCTTTTTGAAGATAAGAATAAAATCTATTTCTATGAAAAAGATGATGTTGCCGGTGTGATCTCATGGAATAAACTAAACGGTACAATGGAAGTATATGCGGGCAAATCAAAGATTATTGTGCCTAAGATAAAACTTTTACAAAAACCGATTAAAAGCATTAAATCAAATGAAGTTAGCCCCCATGATTGGCGTAATAAAAAGCTATCTGAGCAAGCTTATTTTCAAAATATCGGAAACATGATTGTTGGCACTGCTTTGGTGGCGTTGGTTATGATTTTTATAACGGGTATCTTTTTAAATATTAAATATTTATTTGATCAAGAAGCTTTGATGATTCAAAGCAAGAAATCTCAAGCTAGTTCAGTTAAGCTTTTAAAAGAGGTCAATGCCTTTAACGGACAAAGCCCGACTTTTTATTTTATTGAATATAAAGATTTGAAAAACCGTATTGGGCAAGTTGATGGCACATTGCTTGAATATAATGTTGATGGCACATCTCGATATTTTAAAGCAATTGTTCCAAATGATTTTAATAAAGAAACTCTATCGACTATAGATTTTGAAAAAACAGCCCTGAATGACCATGAGGTTATGATTTCTGGCTGGTTGGGAGAAGATAAATAGATGGCTGATAAAAACGAAAATTTGGGCTCACCTATGAAGCTAAAATCTCGGTCTCGTTTACGCTCTTTGGTTAATCAATTTATCATGGTTATCGGGATTATGCTTTGGGTGGCTGCTTTTTGTGCTGGTTATTTTATTTATCAAGATGCGGTGGAGCTTAGATCGTTAAGTAATATCCGTGTTGAGAGAGAACAAAATATCCCAACAATGCCAAAGATTTATGAACATTTAGTCGCAAAAGATTTGCTGTCTGAGTTTGTAAAAGATATGAGGCAATCTCAA
The DNA here is from genome assembly GCA_002720935.1 of Rickettsiales bacterium. Lineage (GTDB taxonomy): Bacteria > Pseudomonadota > Alphaproteobacteria > Micavibrionales. The sequence continues at coordinate 6,660 of PBIV01000016.1, forward strand.
AAAGATGTTTCTTTTAAAGTGTTAGAAGATGGGATTATAGAGATTTCATCTGATAAAAGCGCAAAGTTAGAGACCTATTCTGATGCCGTTTTAAAATTGAGCTATTTAAACCCTGAATGGAAAACAGACGTAATTTCAATGTGCATTGGTAAAGAATGTCTTGAAAAGCAAGGGGATTTCTATTATTCAATTCTAAAATTTTCATATTTAGATGTTCAATAGAATAAGGATATTCAATGTCACATTTTAAAATTGCCATCATTGGCGCAACTGGCGTTCTTGGTCATCAACTTTTATCAAACTTAGCACATGACATAGAGGGTAGCTCTAAGAACTTTGAAGTGACAGCAGTTGCCTCAAAAAAGTCGATTGGCCGTGAAGTCTCGTTCGGCGAAGACCAGGTTTTGAAAATCAAATCTATTGAGGCTTTTATCGCTGATCATAAAGATGATAGTGAGGCGTATGATTTTATTTTTAATACAATGCCAAAGACAGCGGCTGAAAAATGGTCAAAAGACCTTATCACCTTATCAAAACATTATATTGATCTTTCATATGCATCAAATTTATTGGCTGAAACAAAGCTTATCTCAATCCTTAGAAAAGATAAGCAAGGCACTGATGGTAAAGATAAAATATTTGCCATTCCAAGTGCGGCGTCAATTGCGGTGGCGCAATTATTTGATGTTCTAAAAGAAAATGATTTTTCCCCTAATCGTGCGATTGCCACATGTCATTATGCGGCTTCAGAAAACGGTAAGGCAGCAATGGATGAGCTGTACGATCAGGCAAAAAAAACATTCGTGCATCAAAATTTGAAGATACAGCACTATGATAAACAAATTGCTTTTAATATGTTGCCCGTTCACGGGCTTTTACAAAGTGATGGACAGTTGCAATCAGAATGGCTGATGCGCGGTGAGTTGCAAAAATTAGGGCATAAAGATGTGCCTCTGTCATCGCGAGTTATTAACGTCCCAGTTTTTATTGGAACAACAATTTCTCTTTATGTTGAGTTTGATAGGGAAGAAATTCTATCGGACGATGTTAAAAAGAAAATGAGTTTAGAAAACAATCTGATTTTGGTTGATAGGCAAGATCGTGATAATGCATTCACATCTATTGATTGCGCAGGCCAAGATCAAATTCTAGTCAGCCGCGTTAGTGAAGATTGGTCAAGTGAGAATGCCATCAACTTCTGGCTTGGTGTTGATAACCTAAACTTAAGAACGATGCTCGCAATCAAGCTAATGTTCTCTTTGATTTAAACGAAAATTTTTATTATTCAGACGTCGTTGGAACAGGAACCATAAATCCGCTTTGAGGGTTTTCTTGGTATCGAAGAACGTTGCCATTTTCTGTTCTTTCAATTGTGATTTCGCCTTCTTCATCACCAGCTGCAGTCATAATATTTTGTAGATCACGTACATTTTGAAATCCGATATTCTCTGGGCTGATATCCGTTGTTGCATTATCCGCTAGGTAATCAACTTCTTCGCTTGATTGATATTGAGTAAGGTCAATGTTGTTTAGCTGATAAATTTCACGCTCTAAACGCTCTGGCAATGTTTCTTCGCCAGCGGCTGTTTGAACGTCGGCTAATTCTGTTGCCCAGTCGGTTGGTGTGCGTGTTGCAAAATGTTTCGCATCATTATCTTCATGACCAAAGTGAGTTGCAATATTTGCAGGGTTAAAGCTTTCTGCATCGACATACTCGCTAACTGTATTCATGCTTGGTAAAACGATAACAGCAAACAAAATGGCGGTTAAGGCATATGTTGCAAAGCCAGATGTGAAATAACGTCGTGTTTGGAAGAATTTAGAATTCTCGCCTTCATAACCATTCACATTCTCAACGCCATCAAAGATGAACTCGCTGTAGGTGCTGCCTTGTAAAAATAATTTTACAAAAACACCAAATGAATAAACAGACCATGAAATAACACTGGCTAAGATCATTAAGTTGTGTGAAGCCATGCGCTCAGCAACGTAAAACTTATCAAAGAAAATCGCTGTTGGGGTTGCTGTTCCATCTGGGGCAACAAAGAAAAGCCCTATAATACTTGCATACATAATAATACCAAGTGTGATGGCTGCACAAATCCCACCGATTGGAGAATGTCCAATAAAGCGGATTGTGCTGTTTGATGAGATTAAAGTGTAAATCTGTACTAAAATCTTAGAAGGGGATCTAAGCATATTTGTAATGTGTGAAGCATTTGTTCCAATAAAGGCCCAAATGATACGAATAAATGTCGCAGAGAATAAAACGCTTAAGGCAATAATATGAAAGCTTGCCGTAATTCCACCTTCTGTTGAGGCAACAGGTAAAGTGATAAATGCAAGTAGGAGGCTAAGACCGATTAGCCAATTTGTAATAAGTGTTACGTTATCCCAGATTTTCATTTTGTTCCTCTGTTTATCTGCTATTCAAAATTCTTTTTTTCATAATATACAAATCAATTGTGTCAATTTTAAGGAGAAAAACCATAATTTTTGCTAAAATTTTAAAAAAAATTCATAAATTGGTTAAATTTTTCCTAACGAATCAACGCATTCAAACAAAATTCTACAATTATATTAGGCGTTAATATAGCGTTTTCAATGATCTAACAGTATTAAACCGTGCATAATAATTCCGCTAATTAATTAATAACTGTTGTTTTTAGCCTTTTGTTGGTAAGTTTTTTTGCAATTTTTGTAGTCGGGGCTGGATTTTTGAATTATTTGCCAATATATTTAAAATCAAATTGTTACGACTCTATTTTTTTAAAGAAGGAAAAAAATGTCAGTTTCTGAAAAGAAAGACCAAACAAATCAATCGGGTAAGCGTCCTTTATCGCCTCATTTACAAATTTATAAACCACAAACTACATCTGCGTTATCAATTCTACACAGGATCACTGGTGTGGGTTTGAGCTTTGCTTTATTGGTTGTTGCTTGCTGGTTATGGATCGTTGCATTTGATTCCGAAGCGTATGAGACATTCGTTACTTACATGAATTCTATTGTTGGCAAAATATTCTTATTTGGCATTGGCGCAGCCGTCTCTTATCACATTTGCACAGGCGTCCGTCACTTGTTCCTTGATATGGGCTATGGCTATGATAAAGAAGTCGTTAAAAAGACGAGTTTACTTATCATTGCTGCAAGCGCAGCTTTAACACTCATTGTTTGGGCTTTAGGCCTAGGCTATATTTAATAAATTTTTTAGGAGATATCATAAAATGATTTCTAAAAGCGGTTTAATGACACCTCTTGCAAAAGCAAAAGGCTTTGGCTCGGCAAAAGAAGGGGCGCACCATTGGTGGGTTCAAAGATTAACGGCTATTATCAATATTCCATTGGTAATTTGGTTTGTGTGGAGCGTGACAAGCATGATGGCGGCCTTGGATGTGTCATCATCTGAAACAATTTTAGAAGGGTATGCCCTTGCAAGAGCTTGGGTTGCNGTGCCTTTAAANGCAATTTTGTTNGGTGCACTGATCTTAAATCTGTGTTTGCACGTAAAATTAGGTGTACAGGTTGTTATTGAAGACTATGNGCANTGCAAATTTAAAAAATATTTTGCACTTATTTTAATGAATCTGCTCGTTTTGGCTGTAGCAGGTGTAAGTGTATTTTCAATTCTACAAGTTTCCTTCGGAGGATAATTAAAAATGCCTGATATTAAAACTGGAACAAGAAGCGTTTCTGAAAGTTACGAGATTATTGATCATGAATATGATGTTGTCGTTGTTGGTGCTGGTGGTGCTGGCCTTCGTGCAACATTCGGTATGGCTGAAAAAGGGTTGAAAACAGCCTGTATTACAAAAGTATTCCCAACACGTTCGCACACTGTCGCGGCACAAGGCGGTATTAGTGCAGCTCTTGGTAATGTTGCAGAAGATGACTGGCGCTGGCATATGTATGACACGGTTAAAGGTTCAGACTGGTTAGGCGATCAAGATGCTATTGAATATATGTGTCGTGAAGCGATCCCAGCTGTTTTGGAATTAGAACATTATGGTGTGCCATTTAGCCGTACTCAAGATGGTAAAATTTATCAACGTGCTTTTGGTGGTATGACAACAAAGTTTGGCGAAGGTCAGGCTTATAGAACTTGTGCGGCTGCGGATAGAACGGGGCACGCAATTTTACACACTTTATATCAGCAAAGCTTAAAGCATGATGCTGAATTTTTTATTGAGTATTTTGCCCTTGATCTGATCATGGATGAAGAGGGTGTTTGCCGCGGTGTTATGGCTTGGGATTTAGATACGGGAACATTGCACCGTTTCCGTGCCCATATGGTTGTTTTGGCAACAGGTGGTTATGGACGCGCGTTCTTCTCTTGTACATCGGCTCATACTTGTACGGGCGATGGAAATGCGATGGTTTTACGTGCTGGTATTCCATTACAAGATATGGAGTTTATTCAATTCCACCCAACGGGTATTTATGGGGCTGGTTGTTTGATTACAGAAGGTGTTCGCGGGGAAGGTGGATATCTTACAAACAGTGAAGGTGAGCGCTTTATGGAGCGTTATGCACCATCTGCAAAAGACTTGGCATCCCGTGATGTTGTCAGTCGTTCAATGACGATTGAGATTTCAGAAGGTCGTGGTGTTGGCGCTGAAAATGACCATATTCATTTACATTTAGAGCATCTTGATCCCGACATTATTCATGCAAGACTGCCTGGTATTGCCGAGACTGCAAAAGTCTTTGCTGGTGTTGATGTTACAAAAGAACCAATTCCAGTATTGCCAACCGTTCACTATAATATGGGGGGTATTCCAACAAATTATAAAACAGAAGTTGTCAACCCAACAGCGAACGATCCAGACCGCGTTGTGCCTGGTCTTATGGCGATTGGGGAAGCTGGCTGTATCTCTGTTCACGGTGCAAACCGTTTAGGCTCTAACTCACTTCTTGATTTGGTTGTGTTTGGTCGCGCGGCCGCTATCCGTGCTTCTGAAATTATCAAGCCTGGTATGGCGCATAAAACATTACCAAAAGATGCAGGTCATAATGCAATTGAGCGTCTTGATAAATTACGTCATGCAAAAGGCGATACAACGACGGCTGAATTGCGCTTAAAAATGCAAAAAACAATGCAAAACCATTGTGCTGTCTTTAGAACACAAGATTTAATGGATGAAGGTGTGAGTAAAATCGAAGACCTTTATCAAGGTCGAAACGATCTTCACGTTTCAGATCAATCAATGGTTTGGAACTCTGATCTTGTTGAAACATTAGAGCTTGATAACCTTCTTGCACAATCTGTTGTAACTTTAAAATGTGCTGCTAACCGCAAGGAAAGTCGTGGTGCGCACGCCCGTGAAGATTTCACAGAGCGTGATGATGAAAACTGGATGTTCCATACGGTTGCTTGGTTTAATGTTGATGAGTGTAAGACAAATATCGCAGGGCGACCTGTTCATATGAATACATTATCAAATGATATTGAAACAATCCCACCAAAGAAGAGAGTTTATTAATTCTTTTTCTTTATAATATCGGAAAAACTTGTTTTTAAAGAATAAAAAGTAAGGATTAAAAATGGTTGAATTTTCATTACCAAAGAATTCAAAAGTTGTTGAGGGTAAAACCTATAAAGCGCCTCGTGATGCTTCTGATAAGGTTAAATCATTTAAGGTTTACCGTTGGTCTCCGGATGATGGTCAAAACCCAAGAATGGACACTTATGAGATCGATCTGAAAGATTGTGGTGCGATGGTTCTTGATGCGCTCATTCATATTAAGAATAAAATCGACCCGACATTGACATTCCGTCGTTCTTGCCGTGAAGGGATTTGTGGTAGCTGTGCGATGAATATTGATGGCACGAACACACTTGCTTGTTTAAAGCCTATTGATGAAGTTTCAGGCGATGTGAAAATCTATCCATTACCACATTTAGAAGTGGTCAAAGATTTGGTTCCTGATTTAAACCATCTTTACGCACAGTTAAAATCTGTTCGCCCTTGGATGCAAACAGAAACACCTGCACCACAAAGAGAGCGCTTGCAAACACCAGAACAGCAAGAGCTTATTAACGAGGCAAGTGCTTGTATTTTATGTTTTTGTTGTTCAACATCATGTCCGAGTTATTGGTGGAATGGTGATCGCTTCTTAGGACCTGCTATTCTTCTTCAAGCTTATCGCTGGATTGCGGATAGCCGTGATGAAGCAACAGGTGAGCGCCTTGATAATTTAGAAGACCCATTCAGATTATATCGTTGTCATACAATCATGAACTGTACACGCACATGTCCAAAAGGTCTTAATCCTGCACGTGCAATCGGTGAGATTAAAAAATTACTAGTTGAGCGTCGTGTATAATTAAATTTTTAAAAAGCTATTTTATAAAGCCCCGCTTTGCGCGGGGTTTCTCTTATTTTAATGTAATTATGATTAAAATACTTTACATAATACTAGAATTTTGTTATTATTGTGCAATTGAAAAAACGTTTTTAGTTTTTTAAGGAAAATTGGAGATAGTATGAAAGATTATCCAACTATTGTAGAACAAACAGCGGCAAATGATGCTCAAATTGCTACACACTTAAAGAAAGTGTCAGACGGAATGCGTGCCTTAGCACAAGAATATGGCGTTGAAGATAAATTTGATGAAGCAGAAAAATCGCTTATGGATTTCTATGGAAATGTAAGCGCTGGAATAAAGTTTGCTTCTATCACNTATCANGANNTNGATCCAACNCGNCCGNTACGTGAAGCNATTGCAGATACATTCATAAAAACAATTCGTCGTATTGAANTAACAAATGANTGNTTAGCCGAGAATAGCAATAGACNACGCTCAATGGCAAAAATGTCAGNTGATCAAGAGGTAAGGGATACATTGANNATGAAAGCGGAAGAGCTTGATGCAATAGTCGCTGAAACNAGTGTTGATNTNCATAAATCAAAAAATCTTTTNAGNGCAATTAATGGCTTAGATAATCAATTTGTTGATAATCATAGGGTTCAAGCCTTAATAGAGATTGATGGCGATACGTCATATGATGGATATATGATTGATGCAGATAGTTATATGTCATCTGTGGGACAACGTTGGCTGTCTGCGCGAGATAATTTCGCACCAACAGCACAAAAAGTAACAACTGTGTTATCAGATTTGCGGGATTTCTATGATAATAATGAATTTGTTCAGGCGAAATCACAGATCAGAAATCTTGGTTTTGTTGATCCGTTAGATACCTTGGCGCCAAAACGTCAAAGATCAATTCGTGGTAAGGCGTTCACAATTTAAAACTCAAATTGAATCAATAAAAATATTAAGGAGAAATAGTATGAATGATGGCTGGTCAAAAACGGATGAAATTGAATCTGGTGATGATAACCTCTCAGGATTTGTAAAAAAGTCAAAATCAGGCTGTGGCATGGAAGAATCGGAGGCGTGGGCTGAAGCTGATGCTAAAGAAAAGATTGCCCGTAAGCCAAAACCAAAAAGATCAGGTGGTTGGAAATTATTCTAATAAAAAAGCCCTAGATAATTTCTAGGGCTTTTGCTTTTGTAATTGAGTTCTTTTAATTTTTAAAAATCAAAACCATCATTGTTGTACCAGCCAGCACCAGTCTTGCCTGATTTGATATTTTGATCTTGTTTGATTAGAGCTTTTACTTGCTGATCTTTTTCTAAGATAAAGTCTTGTGCTGCGATAATTCGTGCATCCTTAAGACTGATAAAGCGAGCGCTAAACATCACACTGTCGCCAGAAAGGACATATGTACCTGTCACAAGGCCAGCGGCTTGATGTGAACGGCTTGTTTGCTCTGGATCACGAGTAAGAGAAAACTCACCATCTTGGTTTAGGTTCATATAGTCTCTTAATTTAACTTCTGAGACATTATAGCCCAGCTGAACCATACGGGTTAAGAATTGTTCTGCAACAACTTTACCAAGCTCAGAGCTTTTCTCAACATTGTTAATATTTGCAAAGTTTGAAACAAGGATAGGGGTTCTATCGTTAACAACACCTTTTTGGCCAACTTGTGTCATAAGATCATCGGTTGCATTGTAAGTAACCAAGGTCATCCCATATTCGCCGCGTGTATACCCAAAGTTATTAAGATCACTTGAACAAGCAGTAATCAAGAAGATGAAAAGGATTGATAAAATTTTACGTTTCATGGATATGTCCTAAAAGAATTATTTAGTTTTATTATTCAATATACAAATTCTAACTGAATCTTATTGTTTATCCAGCTTTTTTTACATTATTACGATTTACAGCGTCATAAACCTTTTTGCCGTACTCTTCGTCAATTTCAGCAAAGAATAAGGTACTGCCGCAATCTTCGATCGCATCCAGCTCTTCAATATCATCAGCCTTATAATTATTCCCTTTAATTACAAAATCAGGCTTGATTTCTTTTAGTAGATCGGCAGGTGTTTTCTCATCAAAAGAAACGACAAGATCAACAGTTTCTAACGTTCCTAGAAGAGCTGTTCTAGCAACCTCGTTTTGAACTAGAGTATCAATACGGCCACTTTCTTTTGCTGATTTATCGGAGTTCACAGCGACAATTAGCTTATCGCATTGTTCTTTTGCCTGTTCAAATAAAGATAAGTGGCCAGGGTGCAAGAGATCAAAATACCCGTTTGCAAAGCCCACAGTATAGCCTTGTGTTCGCCAAAGGCTCACTTTTTCAAGGCACTCATTTTTTTTATTAAGTTTCATTAATCCAGATAAAGATAGTCCCTTGCCATTTGAGCCTTGGGAGCTATGACTAGCAACAGCATCAATAAGTTCTTCTTGGAAAATACGCGCCGTTCCAACGCGCCCAACAACAATTCCGCCTGCAATGTTGCCCAAATGGATGGCTTGTTCGTAGGTGGCCTTTGCTGAAACAGACAAGATTAATGTTGCGGCAACGGTATCGCCAGCACCAGAAACATCATATACGTCTTTTGCTTGGGTTGGGATATGGATTGCATTGCCGTCTTTTTCAAAAAATGACATGCCGTCTTCGCTTTTTGTGACGAGAACGTTTTTAATCGCTGTCGTGTTTAAAATTTTATTTGCGGCTTGTTTTATCTCAGCATCTTTTTTAGTTGGTAAATCGGTTAAATCGCTAAGCTCATTGCGATTCGGTTTTAAGATTGTCACACCATCATACTTATTTAAATTCTTCCCTCTCGGGTCAACAAGGGTAGGGATGCCATGATCATTGGCTAATTTGATAACATATTGGGCTAAATCTTCAGTCAAAAATCCATTGCCATAGTCACATAATAAAACGGCGTCGTTATTCTTAATCTGTTCTTTGATAATCGATTTGACTTTATCCAAAGCATCTTCAGAAATTTCGGTTTTAATTTCTTGATCAAAACGGCCAATTTGAGTTGTCTTGGCGAGAAGACGCGTCTTTACAGTTGTGGGTTTGCTTGGGTCTGTAACGAGGCCTAAATCATGCCCCAAAGCCTGTCTTGCAATTGCCTTTATATCTTGGGCTTCACTGTCTTGACCAATTGTTGAGACAAGAAAGACACTTCCCCCTAAAGAGGCGATATTAGCGGCCGCATTACCAGCACAGCCAAGCATCACTTTTCTATGATCTTCAACCAAAACAGGGACAGGGGCTTCTGATGACATACGAGATACAGTGCCATAAATAAAGCGGTCTAAAACAACGTCGCCAACACATAAGATGCGTTGATTGGAAAAACTATCAATAATTGCCTTATATTTTTGTAAATCTGTATGTTTAAAAATAGTACTCATGGCATCGGATATTATATGTAAAGGGCTGAAAACTCAAGGTTTTTGTTTAAAATATGATGGCTTACAAATAATCGAGATTACTATTGATTTTTGTGCTATAACGTAGCATAACAATTTTCTTTTTTATAAAAACAACAATAAAGGTTTTTTACATGAGCATGTTTGAAGATTTAGTAAGAAGTATTAAGAAAGTTTTGTTCGTTCCGATCCATCCAGCAGGGTGGTCAATTATTGCAGTTTTTGCAATTGTCAGTGTTTTCTTATTCTTTATCGATGACAGTGTTGGTATGATTGGTCTTGTTCTTCTTGGCTGGTGTGTTTACTTTTTCCGTGACCCTGTCCGTCATACACCTGTTAAAGAGGGGCTCATCATTAGCCCTGCGGATGGTAAAGTTTGCGGCATTGAGAGCGGTGTTTCTTTACCAAAAGAGCTTGATGAAGCTGATGATGATGAAAATTACACTCGTATAAGTGTCTTTTTGAATGTCTTTAATGTGCATGTAAACAGGGTTCCTATTGAAGGTACGATCAAACAAGTTGTTTACACACCTGGTAAGTTTTTAAATGCAAGTCTGGATAAAGCCAGTGAATATAATGAGCGTTCGGCGGCTTTGGTTGAAACCTCAGATGGTAAACATGTTGGTTTTGTGCAGATCGCAGGTTTGATCGCAAGACGTATTATCTGTGATTTAAAAGCAGGGCAAAAAGTTGATACAGGCGAGAAATACGGTATTATTCGTTTTGGGAGTAGAGCTGATATTTACTTACCAAAAGGAACAAATCCATTGGTTGCGGTTGGTCAAACAATGGTCGGGGGAGAGACCGTTTTAGCGGATTTAAAAAGCAAAGAAAAAAGAAGAGAAGCTATAAAGCGAGTATAAAATGCCACATTTAGATGTGAAAATGAGTTACGGGATCTCATCAAAGATCAGACCCGATGACTTATTGAGAAAATTACACGACGTGTTAAGTGAACAAGAAACAATTAAATTAGAACAAATAAAATCAAAGATGTTTATCTCTGATTTTGAATATATTGGGGATGTTGTCGAGACGCCTCAAGATTATGTTCATGTTGAAATAAAGCTGATGCCAGGAAGATCGCAAGAGATTAAGCAAACAATTTCAAAATCTTTGCATGAAGTTGTTGTAAAGGAAATTGAAAGCGCTAATCTTAAAAGCTATAACACAGTTGAAGTTTCAGAATTAGATGAAAACAGTTATTCATCATCAAAAGATTATTAAATATGGCTGATAAAACAAAAGCAAAACCTAAAGCAAAGAACCCCAAGGCTGATAAAAAAAGCATTGGTGTTGATATTGTCTCTTTGCCCAAATTAATTCCAAATATGCTTACCATTATGGCCTTATGTGCAGGTTTAACATCTCTACGATTTGCGCTGACAGAAAAATGGGAATTGGCGGTTATTGCAATTCTAGTGGCGTCTATTTTTGATGCGCTTGATGGGGCAATGGCAAGGCTTTTAAAGGCGACTTCTAAATTGGGTGCGGAATTGGATTCATTGTCTGACTTTTTATCTTTTGGGATTGCACCGTCTTTAATCGTTTATCTATGGTTTACACATGAGGCAAAGGGTGTTGGTTGGTTTGCAGCGATTGTTTTTGCCGTTGCAACAGCGCTTAGATTAGGGCGTTTTAATGTGCAAACTAAAAAGCATGATAAAGACCCGAAGAAGAAAAAATACTCACATTATTTTGAAGGCGTACCATCGCCAGCAGGGGCATTTTTGGCGCTATGCCCGATAATTGTTTATAATTATTTTGAGATTGGGTTCTTTCCTAAATTCGACTGGGCGGCTTATGTGATATCTGGATGGGTTGTTATTGTTGCTTTACTTATGGTTAGTAAAGTGCCAACATTCTCATTAAAATCACTTAAAATTCCTAAAAAAATGACGATACCGTTATTGGCTTTTTTAGGTCTTGCAATTGCAGCGCTGATAACACACCCGTGGTTAACACTTACAGTCATTGCCTTTTTATATGTGGTTTCAATTTTCTTTTCTTTTCGAAGTTTTAGAAAATTTAAAAAACGCGATAATGAAGAGTTTGATTTATTTTAAAACTATACAAGAGATATAAAATTGTTAGATAGCCAGTTAAAACCTTATATTGACCCTTATCTGATCAAAATCTCTGATAAGTTCAGGTCATATGGTTTAGAGGCAAATGATGTAACTTTAATTGGTCTCTTTTTTGCGATCTTAACATTTCCAGCCCTTTTATTTAAAACCTATTGGTTAGCATTGATCTTAATTCTTTTAAATCGTCTGATGGACGGTATTGATGGTTTTATAGCCAGATCAGAAGAAAAAGATATCCGTAGTATTAAGCGTCAATTTGGTGGCTTTTTTGATATCTTTTCTGACTTTGTTCTCTATAGCGGTTTTGTTTTGTTTTTTGCCCTAGGCTATGGCGTTGAGGGCTACTTTGCAGGCCTGTTTTTACTCTTTGCTTATATCTTAAATGCTGTTTGCTTTTTTGGTTATGCGCTTTTTACGACCTCTACAGGTGGACAAATCACAGATGTTAAAAAGTCTTTTGCTTTTTTAGAAGGCATTGCGGAGGGTACAGAAACAATTATCTATATGGTCACTTGTTGTATCGTGCCATTTTTATTTCCTGCATTAACGTTCATATTTGCGTTAATGTGTTTGGTTTCAGCGATTTTGAGATTTTATAATATCTATAAGATTTATAAGACGTTTTCAAAACAATCCCAGAAATCTAAAAATAGTGATTAAAAGAAGCCGCTTTGTTTTTCTTCTTCCTCTTTTTTACGCTCTGATGGAGCCATAAAAGGGGAATTCGGATTCATCGCATTTGATGGATCAATGTAATAAGGGCTGCGCTTTGGATCATTAGCCGTGCCAGTAACATGTCTATGTCTTGCGGCTTCTTGCTGCATTTTTAGCATTCTTTCTGCTTCTAAAACATGGCCTGAAGCTTCCCTCATAAGGGCTTGTTTATCCGTTACTTTACGCAGTTGCTATCTCAATAAATCTTCTTGTTTTTGCGCATTAAAACGCCCACGCTCTTTTGCCATTTGGCCAGGGTTTAATCCTTTAAAAGCGCTTTCTTGTTTCTTTTTAGCGGCAATCTGCTTGGCAGTTTCTGGTTTTGAAGCAAGAACTTTACCAGTTGTATCTTTTGTGCCTAAGTAAGCAACATAACCAGTTCCAACGGCGCGTAGATTCTTCTTCCCAGAACCTTTATCGTCATCTTTACCAGAAGATGTTGACGATGATTTTGTCTCACTTTTACCTTTACCGTCTTTGTCTTTACCGGCTTTTGGCTTATTTGAGAATAGAGCTTCAAACAGTTCTTGAGCGACAAGGGCGGTTGCCCCACCACCTGCAACAGCATCAACACCCATTTGTGTTGCTTCTGCATCAGCTTCGCCATGTTTGCGTGCTGCTTGTTCTTCTTCCCATGTTGTTTTCTTTAAATCGCTTTCAGCCGCAGCTGCAGCCTTATCAGCTTCTTCAGCCATGATGTTAGCTTGTCTCAAAGCTTCTTGAGAGCCAATGGCAGCTTGAATTTCTTGTTGATTATTTTCCGCTTGAGGAAGCGGCGCAGTATTTGTAGGGGCTTCGGGAACCGGTGCTGTCAATTCACTGGCTAAACTGTTCCACTCTGTAAGAGTCTGGTGTCTGTTAACTAATGTAGCTGTCATTGTCCCCAACTATAAATTTACCTAATCAATATAATTCTATAGCAATATGTTTATGAAAATATTAATATTTTCCGTATTTTTAATTATGAATAGATATAATAAGGCAATTTTGTGGCAAAATCAAGATTTTCTTCATATTTGAAAGTACCTGAAGGCAAGTGCTTCTGCGAGGTTTTGCGGTTTTACTGTATCTTGTCCGTTAAGGTCTGCGACTGTTCTTGCAACTTTTAAAAGTCTGATATAACCACGCCCCGAAAGCCCAAATCGCTCAACAGCCTTTTCCAAAAGTGGATAAGTTTCATCATCAATTTGTAAGAGTTCCTCTATATTACTGTCATTGGCCGCGGCATTTGTTAAAAAGGAACGGTCTTTATAACGATCATATTGTTTGGCTCTGGCTTGTTTGACTTTTTCTAATATGGTCTCACTTTTCTCGCCTTGCGGGGCTTTTGTAAGCTCATTGGCGGGCAGGGCATTTACTTCTACAAAAATATCAAAACGATCAAGCAAAGGACCAGAAAGCTTTTTTTTATAATTAGCCCCACAAACAGGCGCCTTATTACAAGCCCGTGCAGGGTCAGATAAATATCCGCATTTACATGGGTTCATGGCGGCGATTAATTGAAATTGTGCAGGAAAACGTGCTTGGTTCGCAGCTCTTGCAATTAAGACTTCACCAGTTTCAATGGGTTGTCTTAAGGATTCTAAGGTGTCTCGTTTAAATTCGGGCAATTCATCAAGGAATAAAACACCATTATGGGCAAGTGATATCTCCCCAGGTTTAATTTTTTGCCCGCCACCAATAATTGATGCGGTTGATGCGGTATGATGTGGGTCACGATAAGGTGGTCTTAATACAATGCCTTTACTTGTTCCTTGTCCAGAAAGACTGTGAATCATGGACGTTTCTAAAACTTCGTGGCTTTCTAGTGGCGGTAGAATTGATGGTAAGCGTTGAGCTAACATTGATTTGCCCGAGCCAGGAGGGCCAATCATCAACATGTTATGGCGACCAGCCGCGGCAATGGTAAGAGCGCGCTTAGCTGTTTCTTGTCCACGGACATCATGTAAATCTTTTTCAAAGGAGATGATTTCAGCATCGCTCAAGTCTGCTTTGCGACTAAATGGTGCTAAAACCTGCTGGCCTTTAAAATGATTAATAAGGTTAAGTAAGTTTTTAGGCGCTAAAATTTCAATTTGGTTTGATGCCCATGAAGCTTCTTCTGCTTGGGCATGTGGGCAAATAAAATTGCGATCTTGTGATACGGCATGAATGGCTGCGGGTAGGATTCCTTGAACATTCTGGATACGAGAATCAAGAGCAAGCTCACCTAAAATAATATAATTACTTAAAACATCTCTTGGTACGATTTCCATTGCGCTGAGTAGGCATAGGGCAATTGGTAAATCAAAATGGCTGCCTTCTTTGTGTAGATCAGCAGGCGAGAGATTGACGGTAATGCGTTGTGTCGGGAGCGATAGGCCGATGGCTTGCAAAGCACTTCTTATGCGCTCTTTACTTTCTGCAACCGCCTTATCAGGTAGGCCGACAATATTAAAAGCAGGCAAACCTTTAGCCAGTTGAACCTGAACTTCAACGTCCTTGACTTCAATGCCTTGAAAAACAACAGAATGCGATGTTGCGACCACTAAATATGTATCCCTAAAATTAAATCCTTGTGAATTAACTTCGTGAATTAACTTTTTACACGGGAAATCATAACCGTCAAATAAAAACGGCATAAAAACAACTTATAATTGTGTTTTGATTTATTTTCTATTCTGGAGAGGGCCTAAATCTTCGCCGCCAATCATATGGGCATGAAGATGAGGGACATCTTGATTTGAATCTTTACGGCAATTGAAAATTAAACGATAGCCTGTCTCATTAATACCTGCTTTTTCGGCTGCAATTTTAATAGCATCAAAGAAACCAATACGCTCAGCGTCCGTTGCGTTTTCTAGGAGGTCTTGTATGTCTGTATATTTACCTTTTGGTAGAATAAGGAGATGCACTTTTGCTTGCGGGTGAATGTCTTCAAAAACAACGCTATAGTCATCTTCGTAAAAATAATCTTTAGGAATTTCACCACGAAGAATTTTAGCAAAAATATTGTCATCACTATAAACGGGTACTGTCATGTTAATTAATCTCCTAAATAATTAATTATCGTTTGTTTGAAGACGTTTTGAATAAAAATGACCAGAAATTAAATCGCCATCAATCTTGGCATAGTGAGGTTTTGTTCCCCATTTCTCATAGCCCATTTTCTCATATAACTTAATCGCGAGGTTTTGTGTTTCTCTAACATCGAGGTTTAGAACTTCGATTCCTTGTTTAATAGCCGTTGCCTCAATTGCTTCCATTAATTTGCGACCTAAGCCACGACCTCTTGCCCATGGGGCAACAAAAACATTGGTTACGGTAGCTGAAAAGGATTGTGCTTGGTTGTTTGATGGCGTTCTAATTAGTTGACCTGTGCCGCCAATAACACCATCAATCCGTCCTACAAATAAAAGACGATCTGGAACAATCAAAACACCTTTCCAAAAACGTTCAAGCACATCGCGGGATGGAACTTCAACCCACCCAAAACCTCCACCACTTTCAATGGCTTCATCGGTTGCATCACAAAGATCATTCATGTCTGTGACATTAAGTTCTTTGACTTGCTCAATTTTGATCGTCGGCGTTTTGGTATCTTTTAAATACTCGCTCATTATTTCTTATCCTTAAAAACTGCTAGTCTTGTTTTTTTGTTGATGTACTATATCTCTTTTGATATTGAAAACTAATAGATATTTGCTTTAAAAACAAGGAAACTCTATAAAAAGAGGGTAAAAACCAAAAGGAAAATTTTATATGCAACATCATGATGAGAAAACATGGTACGGAACTACAATCCTAGCCGTTAGGAAAGGTAATCAAGTCGTTGTCGGCGGTGATGGTCAGGTTTCAATTGGCCATACGGTCATGAAATCAAATGCGAGAAAAGTAAGGCGCATTGGTGGCGGCAATATTATTGCAGGCTTTGCAGGCGCAACAGCGGACGCATTTACTTTATTTGAGCGTTTAGAAGCAAAGCTAGAACAACATCCCGGCCAACTTACAAGAGCATGTGTTGAGCTCGCAAAAGACTGGCGCATGGATAAATATCTTCGCAAATTAGAAGCGATGATGGCGGTTTGTGATAAGGATGTATCACTTGTTCTAACAGGAAATGGCGATGTATTAGAGCCAGAAGATGGTATTATCGCGATTGGGTCTGGTGGAAACTATGCACTATCAGCGGCGCGCGCTTTACATGATCGTGATGATCTAAGTGCAGAAGAGGTGGTTAGAAAAGCAATGAAAATCGCGGCCGATATTTGCGTTTACACCAATGAAAATCTAATCGTAGAAACAATTGATAAAGACAAATAATAAGGTTAACTAACAATGTCATCAGTAGCTGAAAAAGAAGACTTGAAAATGGATAAATTAAATACAGAAACACAAACATCATTTACCCCAGCCCAAACAGTAGAGCAATTGGATCGTTATATCATTGGTCAAAATGATGCGAAAAAGGCCGTTGCGGTTGCTTTACGTAATCGTTGGAGACGCCAACAGTTAGAACCTCAGCTTAGAGAAGAGGTGTTGCCAAAAAACATTCTTATGATTGGCCCAACGGGTGTTGGTAAAACCGAGATTGCGCGCCGTTTGGCAAAATTAGCAGATGCCCCATTCATGAAGGTGGAAGCAACAAAATTTACCGAAGTTGGTTATGTTGGGCGTGACGTTGAATCGATTATTCGTGATTTGATGGATGTCTCAATGAAGATGACACGCGAAAACATGAAAAAAACGATTAACAGCCAAGCCGAAATCTTTGCTGAAGAGCGCATTATTGATGTTCTTGTTGGCGAGACGGCGGGCGATGTCACACGCCAATCATTCCGCAAAAAGCTGCGTGAAGGCGAGCTAGATGACAAAGAGATTGAAATCAAAGTGAATGAAAGCTCAACCTCTTCTTCAATGCCGACTTTTGATGTACCTGGTATGCCAGGCGCACAAATGGGAATGATTAATTTGGGCGATATTTTAGGCAAAAGCTTTGGCGAGAAAAAAGTCAAAAAGAAGATGTCAATTGGCAAAGCTTTTAAAATTTTGAGTGAGGAAGAAGCCGATAAACTTCTTGATGAAGAAAAAATGGTTGAAGAAGCAATCTTCCAAGTTGAACAAAATGCAATCGTCTTTATCGATGAGGTTGATAAAATTGCAGCGCGCAGTGATCAAGCTGGTGGACGCAGTGATGTTAGCCGCGAAGGGGTGCAAAGAGATTTACTTCCATTGATTGAGGGCACAACCGTTTCAACCAAATATGGTATGGTTAAAACAGACCATATTCTATTTATTGCCTCTGGTGCGTTTCACTTTGCAAAGCCAAGCGATTTGTTACCAGAATTACAAGGTCGATTACCAATTCGTGTTGAATTAAAAGCCCTTACTGAAGAAGATTTCCGCCGTATTCTGGTTGAGCCAGAAGCAAGTTTGATTAAGCAATATGTCGCCCTCATGGGAACAGAAGATTTAACGCTTGAATTTACCGAAGAGGCAATTGATGCTTTGGCTAAATTAACCGTTGAGATTAACTCAAGAGTGGAAAACATTGGGGCGAGACGCCTTCATACAGTTTTGGAAAAACTTCTTGAAGAGGTTAGCTTTGATGCCCCAACACGTGCAGGCGAGACTTTAAAAATCACAAAAGAAATGGTTCATGAGCGAATTGAGACATTGGCAGAGAATGTTGATCTGTCTAAATTCATTCTGTAATCCTCACGCCTTAAAGCTTTTTTAGTTTTGACAACCCTTTAGAATTTGGTGTAACTTGCAAAGCATACACAGAACATTTTTTAAAGGGGTTCGTCACTTTGAGAATTAATAAAGCTCATCTTGCTTTCTTACATGATATCGGTATGGCAGCACTGTCTTTAGTGTTGGCTTTTTATCTTCGTGTTGGCTCTGATTTATATTTAAAAAGCTATTTTCTTGATGTCGTGATTTATGCAGCACCAATGTATGCAGTTATTGCTGCGATCACTTTTCAGTCTTTACGCATGTATAAAGGGATTTGGCGTTATGCCTCTGTGCCTGATTTAATCGCTATTGCAAAAGGCGCTGTGATCTCAATTTGTTTATTTGTCTTTGTTTTGGCGATTGCAACAAGACTTCATAATTTTCCACGATCAGTACCAATTATTCAGCTGTTCCTTCTTGTCTGTATGCTGGGTGGCCCACGTTTTCTTTATCGTTTTTGGCGTGATAGACGTTTAAAATTGACCAAGAAATCAGAAGGCGGGGTTGAAATCCCTGTTGTTCTAATCGGTGCTACGGACGGAGCTGAACTTTTTGTGCGCGCAACGCTTAACTCACAAAGCAGTGATTATAATGTGGTTGCGATTTTGGATGAAACGGGTCTTAAAGAAAATCGCTCAATGTTTGGGATCCCTGTTTATGGCCTTGATTTAGATGACTTAAAAGGCTCATTAAAGAATGTTACAAAGCGCACTGGTGAAGTTGCACAAAAACTGATTTTTACAAATCATGTTCCTGAATATCAAGCTCGTAAAATTTTACAAAAGCTAGACCCGCAAACCGAAGCGTTGGGGCTTAGTTTAGCAAGATTGCCCAACCTAACAGAATTTAAGAAAAGCATGATTGAAGGTGAGGTCAGCGTTCAAGCCGTTGCCTTAGAAGATTTACTTGGTCGCCCACAATCAGAGTTAGACCTTGATGCAATTAAAAACTTTATTGAAGGTAAGCGTGTTTTAATCACTGGGGCTGGTGGTACAATTGGCTCTGAGATCACAAGGCAAGTTGCCTCTTATGGCCCGTCCCAACTAACATTGATTGATCACAGCGAATATAATTTATATCTCATTGATGGCGAGGTTAGTAAAGATTTCGGCCATCTTGACTATAAAGCAGCCTTGGGCAATGTTCGTAATCGTGAGCGCATTAGACAAGTTTTTGAGCAGGCAAAACCAGATGTTGTATTCCACGCAGCTGCCCTTAAGCATGTCCCGATGGTTGAGCTAAACCCAGAAGAAGGGGTGTTAACAAACCTAATCGGAACACAAAATGTGGCGGATGCTTGTGTTGAGTTTGGGGCGCAAACCATGGTTCAAATTTCCACCGATAAGGCAGTAAACCCAACAAATGTTATGGGGGCAAGCAAACGCCTTGGAGAGCTTTATGCGCAAGCGCTCGATTTAAATGCGAACAAAGGCAACTCGACACGGTTCTTTACGGTGCGTTTTGGAAATGTTTTAGGCTCAAGTGGGTCTGTAGTGCCATTATTCCAAAGACAGATTGCCGCTGGTGGCCCATTAACCGTCACGCATCCAGATATTAAACGTTATTTCATGACCGTGAGGGAAGCCGTAGGGCTTGTCTTACAAGCCAGTGCAAAGGGGCATGATGTTCAAGTTGAAGATGGCAGTTGTGGTTTGATTTTCGTTCTTGATATGGGCGAGCCGATTAAAATTCAAGATATCGCCCGCAAGATGATTAGATTATCTGGCAAAAAACTGGGTGAGGATATTGATATTGTTTTTACTGGTCTGCGCCCTGGTGAGAAGCTTTATGAAGAGCTTTTCGATCAAAGCGAGACACCACTTAAAACGAATATTGATGGCGTTATGGGGGCAAGACCAACCGCCCTTGACCTTGGTATTTTAAAGAAGAATTTTGGCTCTATTGAGCTTGCTTGTAATCAAGGTAATAGAGAACAGCTTTATAAATTATTACAACATATTGTCAGTGGTTATAAATATGACCCAGAAATTTGGGAAAGCATAAATAAAAAACTAGATCAATCAAATGAGCAGAAAGAGGGCTAATCAATGAGTTTTGAAATTACGGATGAAATCTTACAAAAACTGATTGATGTGGCACGTGTCGCTGGCGATATAACTTTAAAATATTTTCAAAAGGACGTTGATGTCCAAATCAAAGACAATGACAGCCCCGTTACGCTAGCAGACCAAGAAGCTGAAAAAGCGATTTTAAAGGTTCTGCGTGAGATTGATAAAGATGCCGTCATCGTCGCAGAAGAAGAGGCAGCAGCGGGCTTTTTACCAGATCACAATGTGCTAAAGGATTTCTGGCTTGTGGATCCGCTTGATGGCACAAAAGAATTCATCAATGACCGCCCTAATTATACC
This sequence comes from Rickettsiales bacterium, assembly GCA_002720935.1. Lineage (GTDB taxonomy): Bacteria > Pseudomonadota > Alphaproteobacteria > Micavibrionales. The sequence continues at coordinate 27,300 of PBIV01000016.1, forward strand.
GTAAATATTGCTTATATGAGGGATAAAGAGCCGTATTTTGGACTGATCTTTGCACCTGCGCGTGATTTGATGCTTTATGGATTTGCGGATCAAGATGAGGCTTATTTATATGATAGTGAGACAGGTAAGTTTGAGGGCATTAATACGAGCGATAAAGGGCATGCCGATCATTTGAATGTTGTGACAAGCCTAAGCCAATCAAATGGCGAATCTTTTAAGAAATACATTGAACCGTTAAATGTTGCCGATATTAAACATTATGGCAGTTCATTGAAATTCTGCACCATGGCAATGGGGATGGCGGATATTTATCCACGGTTCAAGCCAACCTCAGAATGGGATACAGCCGCAGGGCACGCAATTTTAAGGGCGGCAGGCGGTGATATCTATACCGTTGATGGAAATCCCCTCAAATACGCTAAGAGAGCTGATTTCTTAAATCCTTACTTCATCGCCAAAACAAATTCTGTCTCATTAATTACAGATGATGTTTTTGATGTCGCAGTGGGCGATTAATTCATTCTATTTTTTATGATCTTTTGAATGAGATCTATCATCTCTCTAGGGGATTGATAGCTGTGTATTCTGTTTGTTACAAACTTGATGCTTGATGAAGGTTTTCTATCTTCCCTATGGATCGCAATGATAGGCAGATCAAATGATTCAGCACGCCCCAATTCAATCCCTAATCCTGTCGATGCATATGACACTTCTGCTAAAAGCAGGTCACATTTTGACATGATGTCATATGTGTTCTTACCCTCTATTGAATTCTCATGGGGTAGAATTAATTCAACATGATTGAGCTTAAGCTCATTTTTTAATGGCTTATAAAGCTCATCTTGGTAATTAAAATTAGATGAGTGAGCGATATAAATCTTCATATTTTAAAATTATCTAAGTGCTGGAGACCCGCTTGAGCAATATGGTGGTCTTCTTTTTAAAAGATCTGGATCGATTGAATTATCGCGTCTTACGCAATATGAGATTGATCCCGATGCCTGATCTACTCTCCAAACAAACTGACCACTATTTCCTGCGATCATATAGTTGCCACCACTGCTCTGGCTGGCAAGAGGAGAAAAAGAAGCGAAGACAAAGGCTGCCGCTAAAATAATAGAAGAAAGTAAAATTGCTTTTGGGTATGTCATTTAAAAACCTCTTTTGTTTAAGGGAATGATTATTTGATACCAAGAGTAGTGCGCACAAATAAAAAAGCAAGCTTCAATATGAAACTTGCTTTTATAAATTCTTTTATAAAGAGATAAAGCTTAGTTAGCTTCTTCTTCTTTTTTCTTAGAACCGAATGCACCGCCACCAAAACGAGCACCGAATTTAGCCGCACGGCCACCTTCAGATTGTCTTCTTGGGCCACCAGTCCATGCAGGATGAGAAAGAGGATCAATATCCAAACGGATTGTTGTGCCTTCTTCGCCATATGTGCTGCGTGTTTCAAATTCTGTACCATCAGTCATAACAACTTTAACTGTGTGGTAATCTGGGTGAATATCTTTTTTCATTTTAAACTCCTAAAATTAAGCTTTTTAAAAAGCGAAATAATCTGTTTTTTAAATTCTTTAGCAATTAGATTTTGTTTTTTATCGTTTATGGTTATAAAAAGCAAGGATTAAATTCACTCTTTTTGCTCATTTAAGGCATTTTTTCCAAAATATTAAAAGGAATTTGCGTTTAGGCACGAATAACCTATTGTATCTGTAGTTTATTAGCATTAAAACCATCCAAGTTATGAGAAATTTTAAAACAACAGATAATAGCCCCGATAAAGCCAAGAAAAGAACTTTTGGAGAGTTCTTATCATTCACTTGGCCTTTTTTAAGGCCGTATCGGTTACAACTTGTTATTGCTTCAATTGCCTTGATCGTGGCTGCGACAACTGTTTTAGGGTTGGGGCGTGGCTTACAATATTTAATTGATAAAGGCTTTTCAAACTCAAATCAGTTGTTATTGGATGAATCACTCTTTTACTTATTTATCATTGTTGCCGTTTTAGCATTATCAAGCTTTACGCGGTATTTCTTTGTATCCTGGATTGGTGAGCGTGTTATTGCAGATATCCGAAAAGATGTCTTTAGAAACTTGTTAAAACTAGCACCACCATTTTATGAAGAAAATAGAGCAGGCGAAGTTGTCTCTCGAATCACAGCTGACAGCACGGTTTTACAATCAGTTGTTGGAAGTTCAGTGTCTTTGGCTCTTCGTAATGCATTAATGATGATAGGCGCGCTCATTATGCTTGTGATTACCAGTCCTAAATTAACTGGTTTGGTGGCACTCGTTGTTCCGATCGTTATTGTACCGATTGTTTATTTTGGGCGAAAAGTGAGAGCGCGTTCAAAAATCGCTCAAGATAAGGTTGCTCATGTTGGTGGTTTTATTGATGAAGCGCTGCATGCGATCTCAACCGTTCAGGCCAATGTTCAAGAATTTAATATGGCGAATGATTTTGATAGATCAGCTGAAGCTGCCTATGGCTCTGCGAAAATGTATATTTTGTTTAGAGCCATTTTGTCGGCTTTTGTAATATTCATTGTATTTAGTGCTGTTGGCGTTATTTTATGGATCGGTGGTCATGATGTTATCGCAGGTCGTATGTCAGCAGGCGAATTATCCGCCTTTATCTTTTATTCCGTTGTTGTGGCTGGTGCTGTTGGTGTTTTAAGTGAGGTTGCAGGAAATTTAAATAGAGCCGCAGGAGCGGCAGAACGCTTAATTGAATATAAAAATTTAAAAAGCCCAATCATTGAAAAATCAAATGCACTTGAGTTGGAAAGACCTGTTCAAGGTTTAATAGAATTTAAGAATGTGAACTTCACATATCCATCAGCGCATCTTGATGGCGATCTGCAAGACCAAACGATGCTTACAGCGATCAAAGATTTAAATCTAACCATACAAGCAGGGCAAACCGTTGCTCTAGTTGGGCGCAGTGGTGCAGGTAAGTCAACTTTGTTTAAATTACTGCTTCGTTTTTATGACCCAGATACGGGATCAATTAAAATCGATCATCATGATTTAAAAGATTTGAAATTATCAGGCTTTAGAGATGTTATTGGGATGGTTCCGCAAGATCCATTTATTTTTTCAAGCACGGTTAGGGACAATATTCTTTTTGCCAATGAAGATGCAAGCGAAGAGGATTTAATTTTAGCGCTAAAGCAAGCTTATGCTTATGATTTTGTCATGGCGCTTCCTCATGGTCTAGATACAAGGCTAGGGGATGGTGGAAGCCGTCTATCGGGCGGACAAAAACAGCGTATTGCAATCGCAAGGGCAATTGTTCGAAATCCAGCTATCCTACTTCTTGATGAGGCGACATCAGCCCTTGATTCTGAAAGCGAAGAATATGTGCAACGAGCTTTGCAAGAATTGATGCAAGGGCGCACAACATTGATGATTGCACACAGGTTATCAACCGTGAAAAATGCAGATCGGATCATTGTTTTGGATAAGGGCACAATCATTCAAGAAGGCACGCATGAGCAACTTGCAAAGCGCTCTGGTCTTTACCAAGAGCTAGCAAGCCGTCAATTTAAACGAGTGTCTTAATCTTTATTTATAATGATTATGAATGGGCTTTTTGTAAAAGCTGTAACAACATTGGTTGAATATCACGATTCCCAGCAACAACCTCTTGGCTGTTAAAGTGGTCATTATTACCTTTATAATCCGTGATATAGCCACCAGCTTCTCTTAAAATAATGTCAGCGGCTGCGACATCCCAAATCTTTAGACCGTTTTCATAGAAACCATCAAGGCGACCAGCGGCAACATAACAAAGATCAAGACAACCAGAGGCCAAACGACGTAGGCTAACAGACTGCTTTAGAAGAATTTCCATTTCTTTCAAAAAGCGCGTCGCACCATTTTCTTCATGATAACAAGGCGAGCCAAAACCGATCACTGATTCTGGCATTTTACGGCGACCAGAAACACGAAGGCGGTAGTTATTCATATAAGCGCCTTTGCCTTTTTCAGCCCAGAACATCTCATCTTTTACAGGGTCATAAACAACACCAACAATGATTTCCTTTTCGCCATTTTCATGGGTTTGTTCCAAAGCAACACTAATTGACCAGTGCGGGATAGCATGTAAGAAGTTGCTTGTTCCATCAAGTGGATCAATGATAAAGCGAAATGGCTCTGTGCCTTCAATTAAGCCAGCTTCTTCAGAAAGAATGGTGTAGCCAGGGCGTGTTTTTTGAAGATTCTCAATTAAGATCTTTTCTGAGCGAAGATCAGCCGTTGATACAAAATCATTTAAACCTTTTTTAGAGACTTGTAATTTTTCTAATTCGCCAAAATCACGGATTAAGCCTTTTGTCGCGGCTTCAATCGCACGTGTGATAATGGTCATGTTCGGGGAATATCTGACGTCAGTTCGCATAATGTTTTTCTTTCTTATTAATCAGAATTTTTATTTGGGCTAAGTTTTTTATTTTATAGATTTTTTTTAGTCTTTTGCTTTTTCAACATAAGTTGAATCTTCTGTGCGGACAACAACACGTGTGCCTGAACTAATGTGAGGTGGTACCATAACCTTTACGCCATTTTCTAAAATAGCAGGTTTGTATGATGATGACGCGGTTTGTCCTTTGACAACAGGCTCTGCTTCAACAATTTCAAGTGTTACAGTGTCGGGCAAATCAACAGATAGGGCTTGACCTTCATACATATTAATCCCAACAATCATCTCATCTTGAAGATAGACAGCACCATCGCCAATTTGTTCTGAGGTTAACATGATCTGCTCATAAGACGTTTGGTTCATGAAGTAATAATCATCGCCATCGGCATATAAATATTGGTGGTCAACTTGATCAACGCGGGCTTTTTCAACAGTATCTTCTGTTCTAAAGCGAACGATATCTTTGCTTCCGCCTTGGATGTCTTTCATTTCAACAGTAATAAAAGCACCACCTTTACCAGGTTTTGTGACTTGTGTTTTATAAACCTGCCAAAGTTTTGCATTGTGATCTAAAATATTTCCAACACGGATGTCGATTGCATTCATTTTCATGATTTTAATAGTCCTTATAAGTAAGCAATAAATATAATTTAAAAAATTTTCTTCACTCTTTATATCAAAAGGATTACAAGAATAGAAATACTTATTTTTAATTGACATATTATTTTTCAGAATATAATGTTATATGGAATAAAATTTTAAAAGGAATAGAGAGAAGGGACGAAAGATGACAAACTTATTTAAATCATTCAAAAAATGGAAGCCAGTTCAGTGGCTAAAAGTTACCGGCTCGGCATTTTTACTTTCATTAGGATTGGGTACTATGGCGGCTTCGCCAGCGATGGCACAACAAGGGTATGGCTATGAGCGCAATTATGAAAGAAATGATCACCGAAACTATAATCGTGACCGTGATCGCGGCTGTGATACTGGAGATGTGATTGGTCGCAGTATCTTAGGGGCTATCATTGGTGGAGCTATTGATGATGATAATGGTGCGAGTGCAGGGGCTGCATTAGGTGCTGCTACATGTCTAAATGATAATCGCCGTGGTGGTTATTATGGTGATCCTTATTACAGAACGCCAAGACAGTATCAACAACCACGTCTTCGTATTGACCCGAATTATCGCCCAGGTGTTCAACGTTGTTTTAATAGAACTGTAAATCGCAACCCTTATACAGGTGGTGCAACTGTTCAACGATATTGTATTGACCGATATGGACGAAATGTGCCTGTTGGCCCAAGAAGATATGTAGGCAGATAAACCTTTAAAGAATTTAAGAAAAAAGCGCTCTAGAATTTTTAGGGCGCTTTTTTTATTTACTTATAAGAGTTTGATTAAATCTTCTAGAGCATTGTCTTGCAACCACATTTGAGGCGAAGGCATAATAAATTCAACCTTCATATCAATCAGCTCCCTTGCTTGATCAACAGAAGAACACCCCCAAGCAACAGCAGGCACTTCAAAACTCTCTACCCACCATTTGATAAGCTCTGTCTCCGCCACAGGAAAAGCGATATAATCAGCGCCAGCCTCTGCGATTTCCATCGCTTCATGCTTATCCCCAATAGGACCAGCGCCCAAAGACAGGTTTTTATTTTCTTTTCGAAGGCTCTTAACCGTCGGAACAGTCGCTTGAAATAAATGATAACCACCAAGCGAGTTTTTAACGCTTTTAACATCCATGTCAGGCGCATGATTGAGCATCAGGGCGACATCATTTGCGATCTGATCATTTTCCATGAGTAGGTGTTCAATTAAATGAATATTGTGTGATAAGAAGGCTTGAACGCTTTTCTCAGTCAGAAATTCTTTTAATCGTCCAATTTGTTTTGAATTTTGTTCAATTCCAAATGGTGCTTGTAGATAAAGCGCTGTTGTCGCTGTCATTTTTTAACAAACCTATAAATCTAAACGTCTTTGCCTTGATAGATTTTCATCATATCTTTAAGCAATTTAATGCCTTCTGCCTTTGGTCTTTGGAAAGCATTACGCCCAATGATAGAGCCATTTCCGCCGCCTTCATAAATAGCACGTGCATCATCAAGAACACCCTCATCGCCTTTTTTACCACCACCAGAGAAAATAACGATGCGACGACCATTAAAGCAACATTGTTTAATGTGAGCAACGCGCTCAGCCATAGTGGAGCGAGCAATGTTTTCGGCCTCATATACTTTTTTTGCTTCTGGTAATTCTAAATGATCGCTTGGTAATTTTACTTTTACGATATGAGCACCCAACTGGCATGCCATATGAGCACCATAACCAATAATATCAAGAGCTGTTTCGCCATCTTTTGTTAAAAAACCACCACGTGTATATGACCAGATTACGGTTGCAATGCCATATTCTTTTGCTTCATTTGAAAGTTCTCTGATCTCTTCATACATTTCATAGCTGCCTTCAGAACCAGGATAAATTGTAAATCCAATCGCCGCACAGCCTAAACGTACAGCATCTGATACTGACGCAGTAACTGCTTGGTTCGGGATATCAGAGTTTGGGTATAATGAATTTGCAGAGTTCATTTTTAAGATTGTTGGGATTTGGCCAAGGAATGTATCCGCACCAGCTTCTAAAAAGCCAAGTGGTGCCGCATAGGCATTACAGCCCGATTCGATGGCGAGTGAGTAATGATAATGTGGATCATAGCCCTCATCATTAACCTCAAATGAGCGAGCGGGCCCATGCTCAAATCCTTGGTCAACGGGAAGAATAACCATTTTACCAGTCCCCGCCAAAGTACCTGTGCACATGATGCGTGCTAAATTGGTCTTGGTTGCAATTGTATCAGCTTCATAATTTGATAAAATTTTCTTTACGGCTCTGGTTACTCGCATTCTTTTTCTCCCTTAATGTATTTTTAAAAGTTAATAAATCTTGTTTAAATTTCTTCTGTTTCAAAGTCTACACTTAAATCTAATGCTTTTGAAGCAATGTTATAGCTGTAGCCTGCACGGGCAAGAGACGCAAGGTCTTTTTGTTTTGATTTCTCGTCTTTTTTACGGCGATAAATGCCTAATTTCTTGCGTTTTATATAGGTGAGGGCTGCTTTTAACTCGGGGTCATTGATAGTATCAATATCATCATCCATGCGATCAAAGCGTTGATTGTCTTCGGCATCAATCTCATCAATCACATGAGAGATAAGATCATCATCAACACCTTTTAATTTAATGCGCTGGATGATCTTTCGCTTTCCTTCGCCTTTCCTGCGATAGCTTCTAACTTGGCCTCTGGTATAGGCCTCGTCATTTAAATAACCAAGCTTGATGAGTTTTTCGATTAACTCTTCTAAGCTTTCAAAATGTTTGCTTGGGTTTTCTTCATAATGTTTTGAAGAGCGGATAATTTTACGGCTCATCACTTGACGAAAATTATCGATAGAAGAAGAGTAGCGCTCTAAATAATACATCCCACTTCTGAAAAGATACTCTGGTGATATTTTACGAGGAGGGCGTGGCTCTCTTTTCTTATCTTTCTTGTCCTCGTTACTTGTCATTTCTATGCTATTCAACTATATATTATTGCCTAAAGGTTTAATGGGAATCGGTAATAAGGATTATAAAATGAACCAACCAACATTAAAAGTAAGAGAATTCGGTTTAATTAACTGGGTTGGCTTTAAAACGCTTTATGTCAGAGAAGTTCAGCGTTTTATGAATGTTTACTTACAAACAATTATTGCGCCTGTAATTACAACATTATTGTTCTTTGCGATTTTCTCGCTTGCGCTTGGTGGTGCTGAGCGTGAGGTTTGGGGTATGTCATTTATGACGTTTTTAGCCCCTGGCTTGTTGATGATGACAATGGTGCAAAATGCCTTTGCCAATCCATCTTCATCGCTCGTAATCTCTAAAATTCAAGGCAATATCGTTGATGTTTTGATGCCTCCTTTATCAAATTTAGAATTATCGTTGGGCTGGCTTTTAGGCTCCGTGACAAGAGGGTTTTGTATTGGCGTTTTGGGTTGGTTAGCGCTAAACATCTTTTATCCAGTGCCCTTAGAGCACCCATTGTTGACTTTCTTATTTGGGTTTTTAGGCTGCACAATGCTTTCTTTATTAGGGATTGTTGCAGGGATTTGGGCGGATAAATTTGATCATATTGCCTCTGTTACAAACTTTGTTGTGACACCTTTGACGTTCTTGTCGGGTACATTTTATTCAATTGATACATTGCCAGAGACATGGGAAGTATTAGCCCATTATAATCCGTTCTTTTACATGATTGATGGGTTTCGATTTGGTCTCATTGGACAGTCAGATTCTGATCCTTATGTGGGGTTAATCTGGCTTCTTGCATCCAATGCAGTTTTGTGGTTCTTTATGCTGTTTATCCTGAAAAAAGGGTATAAAATCAAAAGCTAAGATATAGATTTTAAAGGTAAAAATGAAAACATCAGCGAATGATAATATTGTTGAAGGGGCATCGGACGATTTAATTCAGCCGTTTCAACTTGATGCCTCTAATTTCAGAGGGCGAATAGTCCGTCTTGATCAAACAATTAATAAGATTTTATCAGCCCATAATTATCCTGATATCGTCTCTAAATTATTGGCAGAAGCCTTGTCTTTGACATGTGTTTTGGGTGCTATGCTCAAATATGAGGGGATTTTTACATTACAGATCAGTGGTAAGGGACCAATTAAGGCGCTTGTTTGTGATATCACCACAGAAGGCAGTCTGCGTGGTTATGCTGGCTTTGATAAAGAAGGGGTTGAAAAACTATCTCAATCTGATTTTTCGCTACCTCTTAAGGATTTATGCGGCGAAGGCTATCTGGCTTTTACCGTTGATCAACAAATGAGTGAGCGCTATCAAGGCATTGTTGAGCTTCAAAAAGAAAGTCTTTTAAAAACAGTATTGCATTATTTTGAGCAATCAGAGCAGATCAAAACCGCCATAGAGGTTGAAGCGGAAAAGATTGATGGTCAGTGGATTTCTGGGGCGATTATGTTGCAGAAACTTCCCGAAGATGAAAAGAAGAATGATAGCCATGTTGAAGATTGGAAGCGTAGTGAGGTCTTGCTTCATACATGTAAACAAGAAGAGATTTTGGATAAAGAGCTTCATTTGAATGATCTTCTTTACCGTCTCTTTAATGAAGAAGGCGTTATTGTATTCCAACCGATGGAGCTACGCCACGCTTGCCGTTGTTCAAAAGAAAAGGTTTTGAACGTTTTACTTACTTTGAGTGAAGACGACCTTGATCATGCGCAAAAAGATGGCTCAATAGAGATGGTTTGCGAATTTTGCAGCCATAAGTATAATTTCCAAAAAGACGATATCTTAAAACAAAAAGAATAAAAAAGAAGGACGATCAATGTTTAAAACAAAATCATACCTAAACTCATTCATTATTTTATGCGCTGTATTTCTAACGGTTTCATGCGCAAGCGATACGCAATCTGTTTGGCAAAAGCCAGAGATGACATTTAGCTATATTAATGATCCTGTGATGCTTGATATCGCGCAAAGCTATGTATCTAGCAAAGCCTCTAGCGATATTTACACGGATGAAAATGGCATGGTTCGTTATCCATTGTTAAAGAATGAAGAGAATGTTTTAGCGCGCTTGGTTAATAACCGTGTTCGCCCAACTGGTGGTGCAAATGTTTTATCGCTTACAATTGAGCGTTCAGATGTGATTGAAAAACCTATCGAACCTGAAGATGGCTTAGAGGCGATGTTTACAATTCAAAACTCTCAAGTTTTGGACGCTTACTTAACTGTCTTTGTTGAGCTTCTTGATCCAAATAACAGACCTTTACAAGCACACAGAGTTCAAGTGAAAAGAAAAGTTTCTATCCCATCAAATGCTTCACTAAATGAAAAAAACAAGATTGTTTTTGAGCTGAGCGAAGCTGTTTTAAAAGACTTTGATCAGAAGTTCACAGAAATTCTAAAGCGTCACTATTTTTAAAAAAGATATTATTTTGTCCAGAATTGCGGTGTGAAGACAACCAATACTGTGAAGAGCTCTAAGCGCCCCATTAACATGCAAATCGATAAAACCCATTTTGCAGGGTCAGGCAGGCTGGAGAAATTCCCAGCAGGCCCAATGATGTCCCCAAGGCCAGGGCCAACGTTAGAGATGGCTGTCGCAGCCCCTGACATTGCTGTTAGGTAATCCAATCCTAAAAACTGTAGGATAAGGGCAGCCACAATAAAACAAACCCCATAAACGAACACAAAGCTTAAAACTGATAGCGGGATATCAGAGCTAATCGTTCTTTTGTTATAGGTCGGCTGGAAGACGCCATGCGGATATAAAAGCTGTTTGATCTGGGTTTTTGCAATTGAATAAATAATCTGAACACGGAAGATTTTAATCGCACAAGTGGTCGATCCCGCACAGCCACCGATAAATGAGATAAAGAACATAAAACCAACGGCAAAACTTCCCCATGCCATATAATCAGCAGATGCATATCCTGTTCCTGTCATCACAGACGTAATATTGAAAGAGGCCTGTATGAGTGATTGTTCAAGCGTATAAAGCTCATGATAGTAAAGATATATAACCATGAGGGAGATCGCGCTTAATAAAATCCCTAAAAATGTTCTAACTTGTGTATCAACAAATAAAGCTTTCCAGTCGCCACGAACACCTTTCAAATAAAGCACGAAAGGCAGCCCAGCAATAACCATGAATGAAAAGCCAATAATACGGATACTGTCATTGGCAAAATGCCCAACAGAGGCATCGTATGTCGAAAAACCACCTGTTGCGATCGTTGTCATGGCGTGATTAACGGCATCAAAGCCATTCATACCGTTGGAGGCATAAAGGATCGCACAACACAAAGTTAGAAATGTGTATAACACACCAATTGATCCAGCGAGGTTTGCCGCACGGGGAAGAACTTTTTCGCTCTCGGACGATTCTGTTTTAAATAGCTGCATACCACCAACGCGTAATAGGGGGAAGATCGATAAAGCCATTACGATGATTCCGATACCGCCTAGCCATTGCAGGATACTACGCCATAACAGGATCCCAGGGGGCATGAAATCAAGACCTGTTAAAACCGTTGACCCTGTTGTCGATAGGCCTGACATTGCTTCAAAAAAGGCATCGGTAAAATTAATATGTTCATGGGCTAACCAGAATGGCAAGGCTGCGAAAAATGTAATAACAAGCCAACTAAAGCTTGTCAGAATAAAAGCTTCTCGAACGGTAATGGTAAAATTTCCACCAGAATTAATTAGAATTAAAAAACCGCCGACAAAACTTGTCATCAGTGCAGAAACGATAAAGTTTTCCCAATCGTTATTTCCAACAGCAAAATCTGTCAAGGCAGGGAACAACATCGTTATTGAAAGAATAACGAGAAAAATGCCAGTAACATAAAAAATAGATTTATAATTCATAATTTATAAAAAATGTTAAATGAGAGCTTGATCGCTTAAATAATCCGTGTTTATACTTTGTCATAAAAATAAAAAAGAACAGGTGAGATTTTCATGTCAAAAAATAAACTATTACTCCAATCTATTCTAAATGAAAGAGATAAGCTAGAACAAGATCAAAATGATCTGCAAAACTCTATTCTTCCTATTTTCAAGCCTAGAGACTTACCTGATTATATCATGGAAGTCAAAGAGTTAAGACCTGCATTTGGCCACCCCGTAAAAATGAGGGCTAATCAAGTCATTGCCTTGGCTAAGGTGTATTTGGATGACACCGCTTTTTACATGAAATCTTTAAAAGATAAAATTCCACCTGCGCCAAAAGGTTTTTTAAGTAAGCAATCAGATTTTCAAACTGTTATGGTTGATACGGCTTTTGATTTGTCGCCTGATTTGGGGGTTTTGTTTTTACAGCTGCATTCAAAACTAACCGAAAATGAATTACAAGAAATTTTAGAAAATCCAGAAGAGCTTCATCAAAAAATAGAATTAAAGCGTCTTGGGTTAGAAAGCTTTATTGATAAATCTGACTTTGAGGATACAGCAGACCGCGTTTGGGAGTTCTCAATGATGGTTGGTGGCCCAATGATCTTTAACTTGGCTTGTATCCGTAATCATTACGGACAAGACAGCTCTGCATATAAGCAATCAAAAGTGATCATGGAAGATTGGCTGGCGGCAAGACAACAAGCCTTTGAAATCTTGGCATCTGGTAGATTGCTAAAATCACACAAACAAAACCTTGTGTTTGATAAAGATCAGTTACCAGATTGGGATTGTTTAGAAGAGCGCGCCTCATTTGCGGTTGGGCGCATGTTTAAGACATCAAAGGCAAGAAAAAACGGTCTTTAAAGTTTGATGACTTTTGAGAGATCAGCGCTCTTTTCTTCTGGAATAAAGGCAAAACAAGATTGCACAAATTTATAGATTGGTCGTTTAAAATCAACGATGAGCTGATCAATATTGCTAAGGTCATCCCAACGCCAGTTTTGAAATTCAATCTCTTCCTCATGCGTTGTTAAATCAATCTCATCATCTTTGCCTAAATAGCGAACGGCGAGCCATTTTTGGCGTTGTCCACGATACTTATGGCTGTGGCCTGGAACATATCCTTGGTCAATGAAGTCATAATGCGCCCAATCTTTTGTAATCGCAATCAGCTCAACATTTTTTATTCCTGTTTCTTCATCTAATTCACGCAAAGCCGCATCAATGAGGTTTGTTTCAATTTCTTGAAGTGTTACACCGCCTTGTGGTAACTGCCAAGCACCTGGAATGTCCATGCGCTCGCCAATAAATACTTTATTATCTTTGTTAAAAACCGCGATCCCCATACCAAGGCGATAGGGGCGTTCATGCATTGGAAGAATTTTATCGGTTAGACCTTCTGAAACACCCATTTTAAATCTCCTGTAAGGTTTTATTTTGGCTCATCAATAAGCAAATTACTAAAGGGTACAAGTTGTAGTGAATTTGATCGATTAATTTTTTCTGACCATTCCGCATATGTTTTAATTGAAAGTGGGTAGGGATCAATAATACCAACAGCATAGCCAAATTCATCGGCCAATAATTCTAAGCTACGAAGCTGCCTTTCAATATCTTCTTTGATCAGAACGCTATCAACAATGAGATCAACGCTCATATAAGGGACTTCTTTTTCTTGCGCCGTGTTTTGCCCAATATTTTTATCAAGGCCAAGGCTGTTTACAAAGACGAATTGACGCCCCTTTAATTCTTCGAAAATAGGTTCTAATTGTTTAGAACTTCTAAGGAAAGCGCCGCCCATATGGTTTATAACACCAATATAGCCATTTGATTTTGATAAAATCCAATCAAGGCGCTCTAAATTTGTAGTTCTTGAAATTGTGGTTAGTAAGCCTTTAGCCCCAGGGTCCTTTACAGGATAATCAATTGGCTCCATTGGTAGCATCATTAGATACTCATAGCCATAGCGCCTTAAGAGTTTAGAATCGCGCTCAACGGTTTCACTATAAGGGTTTAGCGCAAGTGTTGTTGTATTGGGAACGGTTGTTAGAAGCACATCCAGATTATTTGATTGAAAACCGATATCTCTTAAAATAACGGCAATACGATTTTTACGAGGTAAGGCTGTAAAGTCTTTTGCGTTTTTCTGCCAAACAGGTTGATTGGGGATAACATCTAAATTTGCCTGAGGTGGTGGTGTTTGTGAGAGTTGTTCAACAATAGGATCAACTTTATCATTATCACTGATTTGATTTGATGTTGGTGTTTTTAAAGTTGTTTCAACTTCGGGTGTTTGTTGGGTACTATCTAAAGGCTCATTCTCTACCACTTTATCTTGAGTTTGTGTCTCAATAGGAGTGGTATCTGGATCTGGCGTAGCATCATTTTTAGTGACTTGTTCAGGATCCAAGCCTTCCAAGATTTCAGAAGAGAGCGTTACGTTTGTGTAAATGGAAGGAACGCGAGCTTCGCGTTTTTCCAATGTTGTCTCGGCACTGATATAAACCCATGCAAAGATAGCAACAAAGATAAGGCAAGTTGCAATAGCACTGATGATGATTTCCATGCGATTTGGTTTGCGCAGACCATCAAAAGAGTATTCATATCCATATTTTGACAATAGGGAGCCGAATTTTTCCTTAACATTTTGTAGTAGGTTCTTAATCATTAAAAAATCTTATAGTTCTTATTTTAGCCTTCATTATACCCAAGAATCTTAGACATGAAAGCTATTTTGACAAAACCAAAAAGGTCTTAATGATTAGTTTTTGCTTTGTTTACCAAAGAAGTAAATACCATTAAGCATGTCAATAGCGCGCGAAAGCTGGTAGTCAACGATGGCTTCTTTTTCTTCGCCTTCTTCACCATCGGCTTCAACATTGTCGCCATCTTTAGCCGAGACCTTATTATCTTTCTTTTTATCAGACTTTTCTTCGCCATTTGTAATCGCATTTTTCAAATCTGATTCGTGGCTATATTCGACATTAAGCTGCTCAATCTTTGCCGCTTTCACAATGATATCTGGCTCAATCCCTTTTGCCTGGATAGAGCGACCAGACGGTGTGTAGTAACGCGCTGTAGTCAGTCTCATAGCGCCTTGTGAGCCAAGAGAAACGATTGTTTGCACAGAACCCTTACCAAATGTCTTTGTTCCCATGATAACCGCTCTGTGATGGTCTTGAAGGGCACCCGCAACAATTTCAGAAGCAGAAGCCGAGCCACCATTGACAAGAACAACAATTGGCAGGCCATTTGCTTTATCGCCTTCGGTCGCAAGGGCTTTTTGATCATCTTCTTCGTGACGGCCTCTTGTTGATACGATTTCGCCTTGATCCAAGAATGTATCAGAAACTGAAATCGCTTGGTCAAGAAGACCGCCAGGGTTGTTTCTTAAATCAATTACATAACCGATTAAATCTTTACCTAATTCTTCTTGGATTTCTTTAATCGCTTTGTCTAAGCCAGGCTGAGTTTGTTCATTAAATGTTGTGATACGGACATAACCGATATTGCCTTCAACACGGTGGCGAACAGAACGGATTTTAATAATATCTCTGATGATTTTCACATCAAATGGCTCAGTATCTTCACGGCGAATAGAGACAACAATTTCTGTGCCCACTTTACCGCGCATTTTTTCAACAGCGTCCGATAATGTAAGCCCCATGACAGCTTCGCCATCAATATGTGTAATAAAGTCGCCAGCCTCAATACCAGCCTTAAAAGCAGGAGTGTCATCAATAGGAGAGACAACTTTAACCAAACCATCTTGCATTGTAACTTCAATCCCAAGGCCACCAAATTCGCCTCTGGTTTGAACTTGCATGTCCTTATAATCATCTTTATTTAGAAAGCTTGAATGTGGATCAAGATCGGTTAGCATGCCATTAATCGCGGCTTCAACAAGTTCTTTATCTGTAACCTCATCAACATATTCACTGCGCACACGCTCAAATACATCGCCAAATAAATTTAGCTGTCTGTATGTTTCTGCATCGGCTTCTTGTGCAACGACTTGATTGCTTGTTAAGCCTAAATTGATTACAGATAGAAATCCGATAAATGCAAATAGGATGAACAGTGTCTTTGATAAGTTTTTCATTTTTTACTCAAGCTTTCTTTTTACGACTCAAAATCTTTAAAAACGTTATTATAGTTTTAGGTTCTTTGTTGTTTCTTGGCAAGTGCCCAAAGATATTTTTCAGGATCAATTTGCTGTCCTTTGTCCCGAAGTTCAAAATAAAGGGTGTTTTTATTCTCTTGTTTACTCATTTTTCCAACGGGCTCACCCGCTCTTAAATCTTGGCCGAGACTTACATTAATGTCATCAAGCCCCCCCAGCAAGCTAATCTTTTTATTGCTATGTTCAATGATAACAATGTTTTTATAACTCTTAAAGGGGCCAGCAAATTTTACACGCCCTGATAAGGGGGTGATAACGGTTGCCCCAGGTCTTGTCTGGATATCAAGCCCTTTATTGGTCATGCCGACATCATTCTTTTTATTAAAGCCTGTTAAAATTACACCAGCTACAGGGAGAACAGATGTCTTGCCATTGGCTTGTGCAAAAAAGCGCTCATCTTCATCAGCACTGTATTTGGGAATATCGGGTTTTTTAGGAATGTTTAAAAGCTTAGCAAATGAGATTTCAGTCTCATCAATTTCCTCAATAAGTGATTTAAGACTGTTTACTTTTTTCGAGATTTCTAAAGCCTTTGAATTAAGCTTGCTATTACTTGTTTGATATTTAGAAAAATAGTCTTTTCGCTCAGCCAATAACGCATTGAGCTGCTTTTCTTGCTCAAGATGCTTTTCCTGCTCTTTTTCTAAAGTTCGTTTTTCTTCTAAATAAATAGCCTTGATAGCTTGATGTTGTGAGACAAGATTTGAGATTTCAACGGACTTTTGTTGAATTTGAGGGATTAGAGCAGACAAAATCGTTTGGGTTCTGGCTGTTTCTATAACTTGGCCGGGTTGTGCAATTAAGCCAGTCATCGGTGTTCGCTCGACACGTTGTAAAGCTAAAAGCATATTTGCATAGTTTTGTTGTTCTTCATTTAAAACAGAAGATAATAATTTTGTTTCATCAATGATCTGTTCTAAGGCTTGTTCTTTTTCAATGAGAGCTTGCTCGGTTTGTTTCGTTTTTGTTGCTTGGGCGACAAGCTTTTTTTGCAAGTCTTTAAGCTGATTTTCTTCGGCTTGTAATTTAAGAGTACTTTCTTTTTGATTCTTTTCTAATTTCATTTGTTCCATTTGCAACAAATGCAGATTAAGCCTTGTTTCTTCAACATCTAAGGCATAAGAAACATTGCCTGAAACACTAAGAAAAGTGAGGCCAAATGCAGCGATGTAAATATAATGCTTTAATTGCATGTTCATAAGATATGATGTCTAAAGATTAGTCTCTGTGATAGGGGTGACCCGCCAGAATCTGAATCGCACGGTAAATTTGTTCTATTATCATAACACGTGCAAGCATATGAGGCCAAGTCATTTGACCTAAAGAGAGTTTCATATTCGCATTTTTTTGTAAAAAGCTTTTTTCAAAACCATCAGCCCCACCAATAAAAAACTGTAAAGCAGGGCAATTCTCAAGCTGTTTTTGTTTGAAAATGTCCGCAAACCCAGTACTTTTTAGGTTCTTTCCTGTTTCATCAAGAAAGATTTTATAGGCATCTGCTTGGATGTAGCTTTCCATTTCCGCTTGCCAGCGATCCAAGGTTTTAAATTTGCGCTGATCAATTTCAATGATTTTGATTTGTGATGATGTAAGCTGTTTTAGATAATGATCGATAAGCTCTTTTTCAGGGCTTTTCTTTAAAATTCCAACGGTAATGATTTCTATCTTCATGGAGAAGATAATAGCATCAGTTCTATAACACTTTCAAAAGCTTTATGCAGGTACGGCTGTTCTTGTATTGTCACTTGGAGAAGCATTGACAACTTCAGGTGACCAAATACGCTCTAAATTATAGAACTCGCGAACTTCTGGTCTAAAGATATGAATGATAGCATCGCCTGTATCAATAAGAACCCAGTCGCCTTGGTTTACACCTTCAACGTTAAGAGGGCGGTAGCCACTATCTTTTAGTTTTTGTGATAAATGGTTAGCAATCGCAGCAACCTGTCTGCTAGAACGCCCTGATGCAATAAACATGAAATCACCCAAAGCCGTATGCTCTGGTAATGCAATCTCAATAATATCTTCGGCCTTATTGTCTTCTAAACAATCAACAATAAGTGATCTCAAATGTTCTGGGTCGTAATGTTTGCTTTTTTTTGTACTCAAACTGTACTCCTTTATCTTCATTTTTAAATAAAAAAACTGGCTAGTCCTTTTTAAAAGGGCTGATGCCAGTTTATTTAAAATTTTTCACGTACCGTGGAATTAATCCTCATACTTATATTTTATCAGTTTTTATAGAGTTAAATCAAACGATCTTTTTTTCTTTAAAGAAATCTTAATAACTGTTTGTTATTACGCTGATTTCTCAATTTGCTCAATTGCATCGTCAATTAGCTGGTCACCAGCTTTGCCCTTCATATTCTTCTCTAAAAGCTCTTGGGCTGCATATGTTGAAAGGTCAATGATTCGTTCACGAATGTCCTGAATAGCCTTTTCCTTGGCAAGGTTAATCTTTTCTTCAGCTTGAACTCTACGGCGCTCTAGTGATGTTTCTAAAGATTGCTTTGCTTCTAATTCGTAGCTTTTAGCGTGTTGCTTTGCACGCTCAACAATTTGTTCAGCTTCACTCATTGCATCGCGGTGCTTTTGCTGATATTCCGCCAATAAAGTCTGTGCTTCTCTTTTTAAAGTCTCGGCTTCATCTATTTCCTTGCGGATTGTTTCTGTGCGCATGTCTAAAATCGCTAAGATAGGCTTTGCACCGTATTTATACGCAAAATATGCGAAAACGACAAAGGCGATTAAAACCCAAAATGAACTGTCATGTAATAGTGCTAAAATATCCATTATTTTTACCTAAATTAATTAAGCCGCAAACTAATTATGCAGCGTCATCCAATTTTCTTTGTGCTGCAATAACCGCTTCTACAGCGTCATTATCATTAACAGCGATGTTTCCAAGCTTGCCAGCTAATTCTAAAGCGATCGAAGTCGCTGAATCTCTTAAATCTTTAAGAGCTTTTTCTTTGCCGTTTTCAATGGCAACTTCAGTTGCAGTTTGAAGCTCTTGCAATTCTCTTGTTAGAGATTGGTGTGCATCAAAGTTATTTTTTGCAACAGTGTCATGAATGTTTTTCATTAAATCTTTAATTTCTGAATGTGATTCAGCCAACGCAGATTCATATGTTTCTTTTAGCTTTAAAGCTTCTTCTTTTAAATTTTTAGCATCTTCCAAATCATTTGAAACCTTTTCACGGCGACGTTCTAAAACGTTTGATACCTTTGGAAGGGCAACATATGACATGATTGCGTATAAAATAATAAAAAATACAAAAAGCCAAAAAATCTGAGATGTAAAAGTTTCAGGGTTTAACTGTGGTAATCCCCCAGATGATTGCTCACCACTTGCAGCCATAACAGACGCATTTGTTGCTAATGTTAAAAGGCCAGTAATTGCAAATAGTGATTTTTTCATCGTTATAACTCTTAAATTATCAGATTTAATGACTTTTAATATTCTTTATAGTCTTTTTTTCTTTACACAAATAAGATCAAGAAAGCGATCAATAGTGCGAAAAGAGCAATCGCCTCTGTTAAAGCGAACGCTAGAATACCAACAGGCATTACAGTTTCTTTAACAGCAGGGTTACGACCAATTGTGCTAATTAAGCTTGAGAAAAGCAAACCAAGACCAAGACCAACACCTAATAGTGGTAGTACAGCGATACTTGCACCAAACATTCTTGCAGCTTCTAATTCCATTTTTATTTCCTTATCGTTTATAGTTTAAGTGAATTTAAAGTTAAAACTTATGTCGATTTTTAATGTCTATTTTGCGTTTTCGCAAGTTTTTTTTCAGACAAAAAATCATATTTTAGTGCAATTCCAACGAGTCCTTAAGATACATACATGATAAAATCGTAAAGACATACGCTTGTAAAACAGCGACTAAAATTTCAAAACCAATCAAAGCAACATTGATAAACATTGGCGCTAAACCAAAGACAACACCTAATGTTACGCTAAAACCGGCAAAAACTTTTAACATTGTGTGGCCTGCCATCATGTTCGCAAATAAACGAACTGAAAGAGATACAGGGCGTGACAAATAAGACAACATTTCAATCGGGATCAAAATTGGTGCTAAAACATATGAGACACCGCTTGGCATGAATAAGCTAAAGAAGTGCAGGCCATGTTTAACCAAACCGATAATTGTCACAACGATGAAAACCATCGCAGCCAAAGCAAATGTAACAATGATATGACTTGTAAATGTAAATGAGTAAGGGATCATTCCTAGTAAATTACCTAGAAGAATGAACATGAAAATTGAGAAGATGAATGGGAAATATTCTTTTCCTTTTGGTCCAACGCTTTCATTCAACATGTTTGCGACAAATTCATATGTCATTTCTGCGACATTTTGCCATCTATTTGGAACCAATGAACCGCGTCCCATTGCAACAATCATAAGGAAAGATGATGCAACAACAGCCAATAACATAAATAAAGCAGAATTTGTAAAGCTAATATCATAGCCCATTAACTGAAACTCTAAACCTGCGATAGGGTAAACCTCAAACTGTGCGAGAGGTGAGTGTGAATCTGTTGCCACTTTATATACTCCTTAAAATAAACTCTTTTTTTATGTTTTGCCGTCATCATGGACGTTATCTGGGTTGTTTTCGGGCTTTAAACCGACTGGTTTACTCATTCTTTGGGTCGTTTTATAGACATTGGAAAATCCAGCGCCACACCCAATAAAGAATAATATAACCATTCCCCATGGTGATGTACCAAAATAATTGTCAATTATCAAGCCTAAACCGCATCCAATTGCAACTGCAGAGACAAATTCGATCCCGATTCTGAAGGCAACGCCCATTGCACTTTTTGATTCAAAGCTCTTTTCGCTTAGTTTTCTGCCTCTTGAAGCGCTTTTTTCATTGCTCTCAACAGATTTTAGCTTTTCGTCTAATTTTGAAAATCGATCATCGTCAGTCATGATGTTTTTTTAAGCTTTCCCTAAACCTTATTATTAAGCAGCGCTTTTATTTAAATGTTCTTCCGCCCATAAGTCGCCTTGTGTTAAGTCCACGCTAACCAGCTGTGAAATACCACGTTCCGCCATTGTTACACCATATAGGCGATCCATACGGGCAATACTCATTCTATGGTGAGAGATAATTAAGAAACGTGTTTCGCCGCGACTTGCGATTTTATCAAGAAGATTACAAACACGGTCAACATTCGCATCATCAAGGGCGGCGTCAATCTCATCAAGAACACAAATCGGTGATGGATTTGTTAAGAACATTGCGAAAACGAGCGCGATAGACGTTAATGTTTGCTCTCCACCAGAAAGAAGTGATAGGTTTTGTAATTTCTTACCAGGAGGTTGTGCAAAAATCTCTAAACCTGCATCAAGTGGATCATCAGCCTCAGTTAACTGAAGATAGGCCTTACCGCCACCAAAAAGATCAGCGAATAGTTTTCTAAAGTGATTATCAACAAGTTGGAATGCCTCTAAAAGCTTTGTTCTTGCTTCTTTGTTTAATTTACCGATAACACCGCGTAATTTATGAATGGCGGTGATCAGCTCACTTTCCTCATAACGAAGATTTTCAATTTCAGTTTCAAGCTCTTCTAATTCGATCTCGGCACGTAAATTAACAGGGCCAATTCGGTCGCGCTCTGACTTCTTATTGGTAATGCGGTTACTAAGCTGAGAAATAGAAGAGAGCGAGCCATCATTTAAAATTTGTTCAATTTCAAACTTACTTTGAATTTCATGGGCTTGGCACTCTAATTCTGTTTGAATAAGTGTTTCCAGCTCTTCTTTTTTCTCATTTAAATTTTGGTAATTGGTTTGCAGTGATCCTCGGCGCTCTTTTTGATCACTCATTTTACGTTCTTTGTCACGCAAATTATTTTCTGTTTCGCGAAGTTGCCCTTCGGCTGCTATGCGGACTTCTTCAGCTTGTTTTTTGATGGTTTTTAGCTCATGAATTTTCTCATTCAGCTTTTCTTTCTCTTCCCCAGAGTGAGCAGGGGCTAACGAGACTTCATCAAGGCGCTTTTGCATCTCTTCAATACGAAGGCTATAGTCTTGTTTCTTTTCTTCTAAGCGAGATAAATCTTGTGAAATTTCTTCTAAACTGCGTTCAATTTGTTCTTGTCTAAGACGTGTGCGATCACTTTCACGTTTTTGAGTTTCAAGCGAACTTCTTGCCTCTTGGTAACATGTCTCAAGCTCATTAATCTCATGCAAATTCGCATCCAAATCACCCATCTCATTTTTAATCTTTGTCTTGATAGAGAGGCGATCAGAAACATCTTTACTTTGTTCTTGTGTTGCTTTTCTATTCTCAATAATGCGCTCTAATGAGGTTTTAATTGCGACCAGATCACGCTCTAGCTCTGACATCTCTTGTTCCATAGAGCCAAGACGTTTTCGTTTATCATTAATAGAGGTTTCAATTTCACGGATATTCTGGCGTAGCTCTTTTAAAGAAGTCTCTAACGCCTCGCGCTTACCTTCAATGTCATTGAGATTTGAGCGTTCTTTTTCTAACGATGAGCTTGCTTTTTCTTTTTGTTTTAAAAGATCTTTAAGGCGGTTTTTCTGTTGTAATTTAACAGCCGCATTGCTTGGGACTTCGCCTTGAATAACAAAACCATCCCAGCGCCAAAGTTGACCTTTTTTATTAACGATCATTTGTCCCGCTTTTAAATCGTGAGCAACGACATTGCCATCCACATTATCATCAATCATACCGATTTGTGATAAGACACGCGATAATTCAGCAGGCGCCTTAACAAAATCTGTTAATGGCTTTGTGCCTTCAGGTAAGCTTAAATCAAGCTCTTTTAAGCCGAGCTCTGACCAATAAATAGAGGCTTCATTATTACTGCTGTAATCAAGACCTTCGCCAAGAGCAATCGCAAAGGCTTTCTCATAGCCTTTTGTGACTTGTGTCTTATTGATAAATGTTTCTTCAATTGGTGTGTCAGAAGACTTATCCGCATTTGAGCTGTTTAAAATTTGTTCTAAAGCATCACATTCTGCATCAAGGCGTTGAGCGTTTTGCAAGAGTTCATTGACCACATGCTGTTGATTGCCATAGGCAATTTCAATTTCTGTTTTCTGATCTTCAAGACCATCACGCTTTTGTTGAAGTTTGAGGATATTATTTTCTTCTGCTTCAATGTCTTTTTTTAACCCATCAAAAAGCGTTTTCTCATTTTGCTTTGATTGTAAGGTCTCTAGGCGTTGTTCGTATTTTTTCTCTTCTTCATTATAAGAAGCGGTTTGGCTTTCTAAACCAATTTTCTGATTTTGCAAGGCTTCAATTTCACTTTGAATGACGGCTTGTTTATTGCGCTTTTCATTAAAAGATTGTTGCTTTTCTTTTAGCTCATCTTTTAAGGCTTCAATCTCAGTCTCAAGTTTAGTCTCATCAAAGTCAGTCTCTGCATTTTGAAGTTCAGTTAGTTCTTCTTTTAATAAGTCCTGTTTTGAAAGGCTGCGCTCTTTTTGAGCTAAAATGTCGGCTTGATCTTGTTTTAAACGGTTTAAGCTTTCTTCTTTTTCTTTATAAGATGCTTTGCGTTGTTCAAGGTCATTTTCTAAATTTTCTAACTGGATCATCGCGCGCTGTAGAATAGCTGATTTTTCAGCTTCAATATTACGCAGATCAGGTAGGCTTGCCGCTTGTTCAGCTTGCGTTTTACTTAGCGTCGTAATCTCAGCCATCAGACCACGAATAACGCTCTCAAGCTCATCAAACTCTTTTTTGGTTTTAGTTAGATCTTCTGACGTCTTTGTCCAGTTCTTATAAAAAAGTGCTGCTTCTAATGAAGAAATTTCTTCTGAGATATTTCTGTATTTTGCGGCTTGGCGGGCTTGTTTTTTTAAACTAGCAAGCTGTGTCTCGCTTGTTCCGATGATATCATCTAAGCGTTCTAAATTAGTTGTTGTTGCACGAAGGCGAAGCTCTGCTTCATGGCGTCTTGCATGAAGACCAGAAATGCCCGCGGCATCTTCTAAAATACGGCGGCGATCTTTTGGTTTCGAGCGGATAATACCTGTAATGCGTCCTTGTGAGACAAGTGCAGGTGAGTTTGCTCCACTGACCAAATCAGCAAATAAAAGCTGAACATCTTTTGCACGAACAGATTTCCCATTGATTGAATAGTCAGATCCTTGCCCACGGGAAATTTTACGTGTAACCTCTATGCTTGGTTCATTCATGTAAGGAGGAGGGGCGGTGCCATCGCTATTATCTAATATGAGCGTTACTTCAGCAGAGGTTCGGGCCGCTTTGCGATCTGTACCATTAAAAATGACATCTTCCATGCCATCGCCACGAAGGCGTTTAGCCGATGTCTCACCCATAACCCAGCCAAGGGCTTCTAGTAAATTTGATTTACCACAGCCATTGGGGCCGACAACACCTGTTTTACCAGGGCCGATCTCAATTTCCTCCGGATACGGGAATGATTTAAACCCGCTGAGTTTTAATTTTGTATACTGTACCATGTGAAATGACAGTATAGGAAAGCTTTAGGGGGGAGTGCAATTTAAAAAAGCAGTTATACACAGAAAAAAAGCGCTTTTTACACAAGAAAAGCGCCTTTTTCGTTATTTTATTAATATTAAAATGTTGTGTAGAGGGTTATTCCGATAATTTTTCAATAACGCGTTCAAATTCTTCTACAGAGCGGACACCTGTGAATTTTTCGATTCGCCCCGCAGAATTGAAGAATACAAAGCTCGGTGTAGAGCTAATTTCATATTGATCTTTTGCTTCTTGCATAACGCTAAGGATAGCTGTATCAAGGTTTTCATTATCTAAACATTCGCCAAAGGCTTGTTCTGATAGGCCAGCAAGGCGCGCCATTTGTGAGAAATCTTTTAAGCGATCTTGTGAAGCCATCCAGTTTTCTTGAGTTTCAAATAACATTGCAACCATACCTTTATGGCGAGATTCATCAACACAATGTGTTAATTTTGAAGCCATTAGGGCAGGGCCATTTAATGGAAAGTCTTTAAAAATAAATTTTAACTTACCTGTATCAACAAGCTTTTCTTTAACCTGTGGATACACATCACGGAAGAATGTCCCACAATGACCACAAGAATAAGAGGCATATTCAACAACGGTAATAGGGGCGTCATCTTCGCCGATTACATATTCATGTAAAACATCTGGTGTTTGTGCCGGTGCGCTTGCAGCCTCTAATGATACTGTTAAATCATCATTTGATACGGATGATGTTTGTGTGCTATCAGCCCCGCTAAAGCTTGATGGGTTTGCTATATAGAAAACGATAGCTGCGGCAATGATAGCCATTACAAATATAAGTGCGATTTTTTTACCAGACATATTAACTTCCCTTTTATAAGTCTTTAAGATTCGTTTCGTTCTTTGTTTTTTAAATATAAGCTTTGTCCCAAATTTTTCAAAGCTTCCTTTAAATTTTCATCAGAAATATCTTTTAAATTCTCGTCTAAATCTTTTCGCTCGCTTCGGGATAACCCTTTTGTACGAGTTCCAAGCTTATTCGTAACTTTTTTAGGATTGGTTACAGTGTCATGTTGAATTTTTATACTTCCAACAGCACGATAGCCAAAAAAGAGATTTATTTTTTCGATCCAGAGGTTTTGCTCATGTTGAAGAACAGTGGCGTTAGCGCTATTGACCAAGATAACCAAAGTTGCTTCGGTTTTTGTCTCATTCACGCGCTTACTTTTTGCAAAAGAGATATTGATGGGCGTTGCAAGCTTTGCTTTTTCAGCACCAATGATAGAAGACCAGTTTTGTATCAGCTGTCCAAAAAGAAGACCTTTTTTTCCAAGGCTTTCTTTTGTGATGTCTGACATGAAACGGGATATTGATTTCATCAATAATTTATTCTTACTTTTTAGCTGATTAATTTTTGAGTGCTTGAATTAAATCACATCATGACCCATATTGCACATATGAATAAGGATTTATCCCCAAGAAATTTTGAAATTGTGAATGAAATTGACGGTTTTGAAGTGAAGGCTTTTCAAAAAGACTTGCTTGATTGGTATGATCGCCATCAAAGAGAGCTACCTTGGCGCGTCAGAAACTTTGCTGACACAAACCCATATTATGTTTGGCTCTCTGAAGTTATGTTGCAACAAACAACGATTGCAACGGTTAAAGATTATTTCTTAAAATTCATTGATAAATGGCCAACGTTAAAAGATTTTGCCAGTGCTAGCGAGGATGAAGTTTTAGCCGCTTGGTCGGGGCTTGGCTATTATTCAAGAGCTAGGAACCTATATAAAGCGGCTCAAACATTAAAAAATGATTTTAACCATCAATTGCCCGATCAGCAAAGTGAGCTTTTAAAACTCTCAGGGATTGGGGATTACACAAGTGCAGCCATTACAGCAATTGCTTTTAACAAACAAGCAACAGTGTTGGATGGGAATATTGAACGTGTTGTATCCCGTATTTTTAAAATCGAAGAAAAATTGCCAAAAGCAAAACCTGTATATAAAGAGTATACGCATTATTTAGCTCAAGACCCCATGGACAGGCATTCAGATTATGCCCAAGCAATGATGGATTTAGGGGCAACGATTTGCACACCTAAAAATCCAAAATGCATGTTGTGTCCTGTTCGCTCTCATTGTGAAGCGGGGCAAAAGGGAATTGCAGAAGCCTATCCTAAAAAAGAAGCGAAGAAGAAAAAGCCAAAAAAATATACAAATGCTTATGTTCTATTTGATGATAAAGGGCGTATCTTTATGCGTAAAAGGGATGAGAAGGGCATGCTAGCCAATCTGTATGAGGTTCCAACATCGCAGTGGTTGCAGTCCAAAAAAGAGGCTAAATCAGATAAATTAATTGATCATAATGATTTAGAAGAGATTTCAGGCGAAGTAAAACACAGTTTTACCCATTTTGACTTTTTTATTAAAGTTTATGTAGGGAATTTTAACGATTTAGAGCTATCCTTAAAAGAGTTGGAACAAAATTCAAATGATTCTAGATGGATTGCCCAAGATGATTTTGAACAATTTGGTATACCAACTTTGGTTAAAAAAATTATTTATCATGCGGTAAAAGGATAATGAACAATAAACGTTTATCATCATATTTAATTCTTGCGGTAGCTTTCGTGCTTTTAAGTATGGGAAGTGCCTCGGCAAATCCATTCGCGGCTAGTGCTTCTAATAGCTCTAAGGGTAATGCCAACCCATTAACCGATGAAGACAGACCAGCACAAGGATCAAACGCTGTTCAATCTAACAATTATTCGCCCTCTACAAATCTTGGGGATACAACAGATAGTGTTAAACAGAGCGATTTTGATTTAGAGATGGATGGGCAAACATACAGGCAAGTTAACTTACAAAATCTTTTCGACTTAGCCCTAATGGTTGGATCGAGGAGTTTAGATGATGAATATACATTAGCAGATTATGCCCGTGTTCATTATTGTGAAATTTATCAGGATTTTTATGAGAATGAATATCAATGGCTAAATGTAAGTAAAGGCATCAAGAATGATTTTTCAAAAAAAGTTGATGATATTCCACGTCATTACTTCTTTAGAGCCGATATTGAAATTGATCGCTATGATCCAGATATCAGGGCGTTCCCGTTCTCTAGAACATCTAAATTAGAAAATGTTGGACGTGTTCAATTTTATACCTTTAGCGAAACGCAAGAGGTTTGTGGTTTATATGGCTTTGATGAAATGCCATCTGTTTTCTTTTTAAACCCGACAAACAGGATTAATTTAAGCTCATTAAAAATTGATAGTGATGAAGAATTAAAGCAAATCTCTCTGTTACCAAAAAACTACAAAGGCAATAGAACCATTTATGCGGTGTTCTTCTTTACGATTAATGGATATGATCTGGTTAATGAGAATGCAGGTAATTTAGAAACAGTCGATTTATTGGGAAGTATTGATCGAATTGTTTATTATGAAGACCCGTATTTAGAAGTGCCGATTAAGGTTGCTGATTTTTAAGCAACAGCCTTGATATCAATATCATCGTTTAATGATACGGTATGATAATCCGCTTTTGTTCTCTCTATTTCGCACCCAACTGTAACACTGCCCGATAGAATGTCTGGCTTTGTTGTTTTAATTTTGACGGTTAGGGTAGGTGTTTGTGTGCAAATCCGCTTTGCTAAGCGTTCAGAAAACTCTTCAACCATATCAATGTGGCCGCATTCTTCTAAAATAGCTTCGATCATTTGAATATATTCAACGTAATTTTGGCTTTGCTCGATATATATTTTATTCTCATTGCTCCAAAGAGAAGAAGTGTCAATCTCAATCACGGCTTCAATAGAAATGATAAGGCGTTGTTTAACACCTTTTTCAAACTCTAAAAGCCCGATATCAGCTTGAGTTTCGTAGTTTTCTACAAAGAGTTTAAAACGTTTATTTGTGCTCATTTAAGAGACAATAGCCGATCTTATTTCAGAGCGCAACTCATCAATTGGAATTAATTCTCCGTCTTTCTCATAGTGCCAGAAAGTCCAGCCATTGCAAGACGGTGCGCCTTGTAATTGTGCGCCAACTTTATGGATTGAACCACGATGTTTCATGCCAGGAACGGTTGAAACCAAATGACCATCTGCTCTAACTTTTGCGGTAAAGCGTTTTTTCTTATCATATAGAACATCGCCAGTCTCTAGCATGCCATTTTCAAGTAGATTTCCGAATGGAACTCTTGGCTGCTCGCGCTTTTGAATGGCCTTGATAAGCTCTTTATCATCGAATTTCTGAATGTCTTTGATGCGCTCTCTAGCAGCTTCAACATATTCTTTTTCTTGTTCTAGGCCGATGAAGTTACGCCCTAATTTTTTCGCAACAGCACCCGTTGTACCTGTACCAAAGAATGGGTCTAAAACAACATCATCAATCTTTGTTGAGGCTAAGATAACTCTGTGAAGGAGTGATTCAGGTTTTTGTGTTGGGTGTAATTTCTTACCATCATCGCCCTTTAAACGCTCTGATCCTGTGCAAAGGGGGAGGTACCAATCACTTCTCATCTGGAGGTCATCATTTAAACTTTTCATTGAATCATAGTTGAACTGATATTTTGATTTTTGTGATTTTGATGCCCAGATCATAGTTTCATGGGCATTTGTAAA